>JAITDH010000193.1 GCA_031282665.1 Zoogloeaceae bacterium
TTACAATCCGCCGTCTTCAAGCTGTCATTGATGCCCGGTTACCATTCACCTGCCCACGATCCACACGCAACTCGTCCAGCCCAAGCGAAACAAGACATGACGAATGAACACCCCCCGAACGATGACGGCCTGATCCTTGCCGACATCCTGGACGCGCTCGCGGGCGATGTCGCCCTTGCCTTCAGTCATCAGGCGGAAGACGTGGTGGTATTGCATCTGCTCAAGACCCACGCGCGCCGGCCCGTCGAAGTCTTCACCCTCGATACGCAAAAGCTTTTTCCGCAGACGGAGGCCTATCACGCCGCCGTCGAGCGCTTCTTCGCCCTCTCGATCCACAGGGTACTGCCGGCCCCGGAAGAGATCGGGCCGCTGGAGGCCGATCTCGGCCCCTGGGGCATGCGGCACAGCCTCGAAAACCGGCATCGCTGCTGCGACACGCGCAAGGTCGCGCCCCTGAAGAGGGCGCTGGCCGGCAAGAGCGCCTGGATCACTGGCCTGCGCGCCGCGCAATCCGTCACCCGGACGGCGCTGCAACGCCTCGAATACGACGAGACGCACAGACTCATCAAGATCAATCCCATCGCAAGCTGGAGCGAACAGGAGGTGTTCGACTACGTCGCGTGCCACGGCCTGCCCCTGCATCCGCTCTATGGCGAAGGGTTCCGCAGCATCGGCTGCGCGCCCTGCACCCGCGCCGTCGGGCCGGACGAGGATCTGCGCGCCGGGCGCTGGTGGTGGGAAAATCCCGAACACAAGGAATGCGGATTGCATCTTCGCCCCGCCACGGCTCCCGCCGCCGCCTTCACTGCCACCTTTCCCGCCACCTTCACCACGCCGCCCGGCTTTCCCGGCACGGAACTCCCGCATGAATAGAATCGAAAAACTCGAAGCGCAGAGCATCTTCATCCTGCGCGAAGCCTACAAATCCTTCCGGAACCTGGGCATGCTCTGGTCGATCGGCAAGGACAGCACGGTGCTCCTGTGGCTGGCCAAGAAAGCCTTTTTCGGCCACGTGCCCTTCGACCTGATCCACGTCGACACGCACTACAAGATTCCGGAAATGATCGCCTACCGGGACGCCATCGCCCGCGAACTCAAGCTGCGCCTCGTGGTCGGGCAGAACACGGCGGCGCTCGCGGCGAAACGGACCTTCGTCGACGGCCTCGACCGCCTCGCCTGCTGCCGGGAACTGAAGAGCAAGGCGCTCATTCACACGCTGGACGGCACCTGGCCCCGGCGGCTCTACGATCCAGACAAGGGCGCCTGGGAAGAGATCGCGCATGCCGAGCCTTATCACGCCGTCATCGTCGGCGTGCGGAGCGACGAGGAGGGCAGCCGCTCCAAGGAGCGCGTTTTTTCCGCCCGCGACGAGAAAAGCGAATGGGACGCCAGCGCCCAGCCGCCCGAACTGTGGAATCTCTACAAGACCGAATTCGCCCCGCAGACCCATGTGCGCGTGCATCCGCTCCTCGAATGGACGGAACTCAACATCTGGGAATACATCGAGAAGGAAAGCATCCCGGTCATCCCGATCTATTTCAACCAGGGGGACGGCAAGCGCTACCGTTCGCTCGGCTGCTATCCCTGCACCTCGCCGGTGGAATCGAACGCGAAGAACCCGGCGGAAATCATCGAGGAACTCGTCAGCGGCAAATTCAGGAACATCGCCGAACGTTCGGGCCGGGCGCAGGACAAGGAAGGCGGCGGCACACTGGAAGCATTGCGCAAGGAAGGGTACATGTGATGCGGGAAATGGAACGGGAAACCTCCGCCGGGCCGGAGCGCATGAACATCGTCATCACCGGGCATGTCGACCACGGCAAGAGCACGCTCGTGGGACGGCTGCTGGCGGACACGCGGTCGCTGCCCGAAGGGAAGCTCGACGCCGTGCGGCAATCCTGCGAGAAAAACGGCCGGGTGTTCGAATACTCGATGCTGCTGGACGCCCTGGAAGACGAGCAGAAACAAGGGATCACCATCGACAGCGCGCGCGTTTTCTTCAAGAGCGCCAGGCGCGAATACATCATCATCGACGCGCCGGGACACATCGAGTTCCTGCGCAACATGCTCTCCGGCGCTTCCCGCGCCGTGGCGGCGGTGCTGGTCATCGACGCGATGGAGGGGGTGGCCGAGAATTCCCGGCGGCACGGGCTGCTGCTTTCGCTCCTGGGGATTTCGCAGGTGCTGGTCGTCATCAACAAGCTCGATCTCCACCACTACGCCGAAAGCGTCTTCCGCGACATCCGGGAGGAATACGGGCAATATCTCGCCTCCCTGAACGTCAAGCCGGTCGCCTTCATCCCCATCAGCGCCCGCGAGGGCAAAAACATCGTCGCGCCCGCGCCGGAAATGGCCTGGTACCGGGGAAATACCGTGCTGGAGGCGCTCGACGGCTTCGACAATCCCCGTCCCGATGAAAACGCCTTCTTCGCCATGCCCTTGCAGGACATCTACCGTTTCAGCAAGAACCACGACGAGCGTCGCATCTATGCGGGCACCGTGGTCAGCGGCCAGGTCGAGGTCGGCGACCGGGTGCGTTTCCTGCCTTCCGGCAAGGAAGCCCGCGTCGCCAGCATCGAAGCCTGGAACGCGCCGCGGAAAACCGTCGCCCGGACGCACGAATCCACGGGATTCACGCTGCACGAGGATCTCTACGTGAAGAGCGGCGAGGTGCTGGTGAAAGCCGACGAAGCCGCGCCGGTGGCGGTCGCCTCCCGCCTCAAGGCCAATCTCATCTGGCTTTCCGGGCGGCCGCTGATTCCCGAAAAGACCTATCTCCTGAAACTGGGCAGCGCCAAGGTCGAAGCGCGCTTGGAAACGGTCGAGCGCGCCCTGGGCGGCGAAGACGGGGAAGCGCGCGCCGATCTCCAGGCGCTCCACCGGAACGAATGCGGCAGCGTGGTGCTGCGCCTCGCCCGCCCCATCGCGCTCGCGCCCTTCTACGAAAACGCCTCGCTGGGCCGCTTCGTCCTGGTCGACAACTACGACGCCGTCGGCGGCGGCATCGTGCTGGAAGCCCTCCCGGAAAAAACCGCGCCCCAGACCTTGCCGGAAGGTTTCGAGGACGAACTCTTCGCGCTGTTGCGGAAGTATTTCCCGCACCGCTTCCAGGATTCCGGGAATTCGGATTTTTCCATTTAGCGTCAAACCACTCGTCATTGCGAGGGCCACAGGCCCGTGGCAATCCAAACGGCGGTTCGGTTTCTGGAACGGCAAGGCAAGCTGAAAAAACCGTCTGGCTTGCCATGGGTTTCGCCCTCGCAATGACGAAACACGCGGTCTTTCATTTCCTGAATCGGTACAGGAAGCGACTTTTGTAGGGGCGCACTGCGCGCGCCCGAGGGCGCATGCAATGTGCCCCTGCGCATGTCATCTGGATTGTCACGGCATTACGTTTTCGCTATGACGTAAATTCAGGTAACGATGACCCGGCTGACCGGGGCTCAAATACGTATGGCGTAGTATTCGATGACGCGCTGCATGTCGAACGGGAAGGGCGCGGCGTCGGCGGTTTCCGGCAGGTGCGTCAGGCGGGCCGAAGCGCCTTGCGCGTCGAGCGCGATCCATTCGGGGCGTTCGAGCGACGGTTCCTTGAGCGTGGCTTG
>JAITDH010000223.1 GCA_031282665.1 Zoogloeaceae bacterium
CCCTGTCTCCTGCCCCTGACTTGTGGTATAAAGTGACGGTTCTTTCAGGAGAATTTTCATGAATGCCAAAGCGCCTTCCGCCAAAGATCGCAACAATATCGACCTGAGTGAAATCAGCCCGCTGGAAACCTTGAACGAGAATGTCTGGAAACAGTTGGACCCCTTCGGCGTCCTGAGTTCCATCTTGAATGCCCACGTCTCCTGGCTGATGCATCCGCAGGAGCTGGGACGCGTGCTTTCCTCCATTTCCGGCAATGTGCTGGCCCTCCAGGCGCACACCGCGCGGCGCGCCATCGGCATTCCCTCCGCGGACGTGGTGGCGCCCCATGCCGACGACGCGCGCTTTGCCGATCCGGTGTGGAGCGAATCGCCGACCTGGGACATCCTGAAGGAATGGTATCTGGCTTTCACGCATCACGTGCAGGACATGTATTTCGAAACGCCCGGCATGTCCGGCAAGGACCGGCGGCGGGCCGCTTTCTGGCTCCGGAAATGGCTGAACGCCATCGCGCCGACCAATTTCTTCTGGACCAACCCGGTCGCCATACAGAAATGCATGGAAAGCCGCGGGGAAACCCTCGCCGCCGGGATCCGCAACTTCATGCGCGACATGAAGGCGAAGAACATCCAGATCGTGGAGCCGGACGCCTTCACTGTCGGCAAGGACCTCGCCACGACGCCCGGCAAGGTGATCTTCCGCAATCGTCTCCTGGAAATCATCCACTACGAGCCGACGACGCCCCAGGTGCACGCGACGCCGCTCCTGATCGTCACGCCGTGGATCAACAAGTTCTACATCCTGGATCTGAACAGCAAGAAGAGCATGGTCAAGTACCTGGTCGACCAGGGCTTTTCGGTCTTCATCACCAGTTGGAAAAACCCGACGGCGGACATGGCCGAAGTCACCTTCGACGATTACCTGGTCGAAGGGGTGGATACGGCCGTGCGCACCGTGCTCGATTTCTGCAAGGCGCCCAAGCTGCACATGGCGGGCTATTGCATCGGCGGCACCCTGTGCGCGACCTACATGGCCTGGGCCAATCGCAAATTCGGTTCGGACAAGGTGCCGGTCTCGGACCTGACCCTGTTCACCACGCTCACTGACTTTTCCCGTCCCGGCGACATCGAGGTGTTCATCGACGACGCCAGCATCGACGCGCTGGAAGGGTCCATGGAAAAGAAAGGCTATCTGGACGGCAGCGAAATGGCAGCCTCCTTCCGCCTCCTGCGCTCGAACAGCCTGATCTGGAGCTACTGGGTGCACAGCTATCTCTATGGCGAGCCGCTCGCGCCCTTCGACGTGCTCTTCTGGAACATGGATACGACCCGCATGCCGCGCGCCATGCACAGCTACTATCTGCGGGAAATGTACCTGAACAACAACCTGATCCGGCACGACCGGCTCTCCATCGCCGGGGAAACCATCAGCCTGCACCGCATCGTCCAGCCGCTGTACGTCGTCACCGCCATGGACGATCACATCGCCCCGTGGATGCAGTGCTACAAGATCCGCAAGTACGTGGACGTCAATACGCCCGTGCATTTCGTGCTCTCCACCTCCGGGCACATCCTGGGCATCGTCAATCCTCCCGTCCATCCGCCCAAGCGCGCCTACTGGTCGGGTGACCCCAAGCCCAACGAACGTTGCGACGACTGGATGAACCGCACCCAGAGGAAGAGCGGTTCCTGGTGGGAGGAATGGACGGCCTGGCTGCGGGAGCAGGGCGGCAACGCGACGATCGACGCGCTTCCCGTCAGCAACCGGAAATACCCAGCCCTGGCCAACGCGCCGGGCGTGTATGTGCTGGAGAAATGACGCGCTTCAGGAGACAGGTGACAGGAAAATCAGCGGGGGCCTTCTGGCCTCTGTTTGCACCTGTCTGAATAGAGGTGTTGGTGTTGTTTCAGCGGCGAAGCCGCAAACTTTTCTGTCTCCTGTCTCCTGTCCTCTGTCTCCTGTCTTCTGTTATCCTTGCCCGTTTTTTTTCTTGGGGATTCGATGTCTCGTTCTGCCTTTTCCTTGCCGCTCCTGAAAATCCGGGGCAAGGCCGCCGTCTTGCCCATCGTGCAGGGCGGCATGGGCGTGGGGATTTCGGCGCACCGGCTGGCGGGCGCGGTGGCCAGTGAAAACGCGGTCGGCACGGTCGCCAGCATAGACCTGCGCCATCTGCATCCCGACCTCCTGGAAATGACGCGCCGGCGCAAGGGCCAGGACACGGAAGCGCACAAGACGGAAATCTGGCGGGCGAACCGCGTCGCCCTGGACCGGGAAGTGCGCCAGGCGCGCGAAATCGCCGGAGGGCGCGGACTGGTCGCGGTAAATGTCATGCGCGCCGTGTCGCAATACAAGGAATATGTGCGCCAGTCCTGCGAATCCGGCGCTGACGCCATCGTCATGGGTGCGGGACTGCCGCTGGACTTGCCCGAACTGACCGCGGATTTCCCTTCGGTCGCCCTGCTCCCCATCCTCTCGGACGTGCGCGGCGTCACGCTGGTGCTGAAGAAATGGATGCGCAAGGGCCGCCTGCCTGACGCCATCGTGATCGAACATCCGGGCTACGCGGGCGGCCATCTGGGCGCGGCAAGGCCGGAGGAAACCCATGATGTGCGTTTCGATTTCGAGGTGGTCATTCCCGGCGTGCTCGAAGTATTCAAGGAGCTGGGGCTGGAGGCGGAGCACATTCCCCTCATTCCCGCCGGCGGCATCTCCTCGCACACGCGAGTGCGCGAACTTTTCGCGCTGGGCGCTTCCGCCGTCCAGGTGGGCACCCCCTTTGCCGTGAGCGAGGAAAGCGACGCGAATCTCGAATTCAAGAAGGTCTTGCTCGGCGCGCGAGAGGAAACGGTGGTGGAATTCATGAGCTGCGCCGGCCTGCCCGCGCGCGCCGTGCGCACCCCCTGGCTGGAAAACTATCTGGCGCGGGAGAAAAAATTGCAGAAGGCGGCGGAAGGGAAAATACGCCAATGCAATCTCGCCTGGGATTGCCTCGTCTCCTGCGGATTGCGGGATTCCAATCCCAAGCACGGACAATTCTGCATCGATCAGCAACTGGCGGCCGCCGTGCATGGCGACGTGAAGCGCGGCCTTTTCTTTCGCGGCGGTGGCCGCCTGCCCTTCGGCGAACTGATCCGCCCGGCGCAGGAGTTGATCCACTATCTCCTGACCGGGGAAATGCCCGCCTTTGCCTGAAACCTGGGGGCGCGGCCGAACCTTGGGCGTATCTGGTGGGGCGCACGGTTTGCCTCCCCCCTGACAAGGGATCGAAGGGGGTTTGGGCGCTTCGGTCCGCATCAGACGTTGGTGCCTACTCCACTGCCGCAAACCCCTCCCCAGCCCTCCCCTTGTCAGGGGAGGGAGCTTGGCT
>JAITDH010000263.1 GCA_031282665.1 Zoogloeaceae bacterium
CGCGCCGCGTGGAACGGCTCCCTCTCCTGGCCCTGCCGGGCCACCCTCTCCCCCCAAGGGGGCGAGGGGACGGCAAGCGGCGGCACTTCGCCTGGAGAATTATTGACTTGACATCCTCCACTTTTAATCGCTCCCTCCTTATTGCTCCTTATTGCCGCCAACATAAAATGTTATAAAGTATCATGTTATAATATAACGCTCCTGCCGTCTTCTTAGCCCTGAAGGATCGAGCTTGAAACTCCCGGCAGGATTCGTTTTTCACTTTGCACTTTGCACTTCGTACACAAGGAGATTCACATGCGCCCTTATTCGCCATATCCGCCGTATTCACCATGTCGCCGCACCCTTGCGCGCCTTGCCGCTTCCGTGGCCGTGACGCTGTTGGCTTTTACCGCCAACGCGCAGCAGCAGCATGCGCATACGCATGGGCACGTGGAACTGAATGTCGCGGTCGATGAGCAGAGCATTACCTTCCAGATCGAAGCTCCGCTGGATAATTTCCTCGGATTCGAGCGCGCGCCGCGCACGGATGCCGAGCGCAAGCGGGTGGCGGACATGGTGGCTCGCCTCGAGGCGGCGGATCGGCTCCTGCAACCCGATCCGCGCGCCGAATGCCGGCTCGCGAAGGTCGATCTCGATTCCGAAGTGCTGGGCCTGGGACATGGAGAGCACGAGGAGGAGGAGGACCACGATCACGATAAAAAGGGCGAAGCGCATGGGCACGGCCACGATCACGATGGGGAGGAAGATGGCGAAGAACACGCGGACATCGACATGACGATCGTCTTTTCATGCGCCAAGGCCGCCGCGGCGCGCTTCGTCGATATCAAGCTGTTCGACGCCTTCCCGGGCATTCGCGACATCGAGGCGCAGATCGCCTCCCCGCAGGGCCAGTTCAAGCGTGACCTGAAGCCCGCCACGCCGCGCCTCGAATGGGGCCGTTGATATCGTGTCTGTCGTCCTCGCGCTGGAAGATATCCGCTTCGCCTGGCCGCGCGGCCCGGTGATCCTGGATATCGCAAGATTCGAAGTGCGAGCCGGGGAATCCGTCTTCCTGCATGGCCCCAGCGGCTGCGGCAAGAGCACCCTGCTTTCGCTGATGGCGGGCGTGCTGCTGCCGCAGGCGGGCCGCGTTTCCCTCCAGGGAAAGCATTGGGGCGAGCTGCGCCAGACCGCCCGCGACCGCTACCGGGTGGATCATGTGGGCTACATTTTCCAGCAATTTAATCTGCTGCCTTACCTGAGCGTCCTGGATAACGTGCTGATTCCCTGCCGGTTTTCGGCGCGTCGCCGGGACGCGGCGGCCGAGCGGTCGGGTTCCGCCCGCGCCGAGGCCGAATCCTGGCTGGACGGCATGGGCCTGGAGCGGTCGCTCTGGCCGCGCGCCGCGCGGGAACTTTCGGTCGGCCAGCAGCAGCGCGTCGCCGCGGCGCGCGCCTTGATCGGACGGCCTTCACTGGTCATCGCCGACGAACCGACCTCCGCGCTGGACGAAGACCGGCGCAACGCCTTTCTCGATCTCCTCCTCGCCGCCTGCCACGAGGCTCATGGCACGCTGGTTTTCGTGAGCCACGACCGGCGCATCGCCAGCCGTTTCCCGCGCGAGACGCTCCTGCCGTCGATCAACCGCGCCGGCCGGGATGAAGAAAGCGGGAATACTGGGGAGACTTCGCCATGAACGCCTTTCTCCCGGGCCTGGCATGGGCGAGCGCGTGGAGCCGGCGCACGACCCTGGCGCTCGTCGTCTGCTCGATCGCCCTTTCCACCTTCATGTTGCTGGGCGTCGAGCGCATCCGCGCCGACCTGCGCGACAACTTCACCTCGGCCGTCTCGGGCACCGACCTGATCGTGGGGGCGCGCACGGGTTCCGTGCAACTGCTCCTGTACGCCGTCTTCCACGTCGGCTCCGCGACCAACAACATCCGCTGGAGCAGTGTCGAGGCATTGCGGCGGCAGCGCGGCGTCGCCTGGGTGGTGCCGCTCTCGCTCGGCGATTCGCATCACGGCTTTCCCGTGCTGGCGACCTCGACGGACTATTTCACGCACTTCCGGCACGGCGACCGGCAGGCACTCCGGTTCCAATCGGGCGAACCCTTCGCCGATCTCTTCGACGCGGTGCTCGGCGCGGAAGTCGCCGACCGGCTGGGCTATCGGCTGGGCGACCGGATGATCCTGGCGCACGGCAGGGGAGACCTGAACCTGGCCGAACACGCGGACAAGCCCTTCACGGTCAGCGGCATCCTCGCCCGCACCGGCACGCCCGTGGACCAGACCGTGCACATCAGCCTGGAAGCCATGGAAGCCCTGCATGTGGACTGGATGGGCGGCGCGCCCATTCCCGGCCTGCGCATCGGCCAGGACGACGTGCGCAGGATGAAGCTGCAACCCCGGACGGTCACCGCCGCGCTCGTCGGCCTCGACAATCGCGCCGCCGTCTTCTCGGTGCAGCGTCAGGTCAACGGTTTCGCGGACGAACCCCTGATGGCCATCCTTCCCGGCGTCGCGCTGGACGAACTGTGGGAAGTGGTGGGCATCGGCGAAAAAGGCCTGCTGCTGATGTCCGGGCTGGTGGCGCTGGTCAGCATGGCGGGGCTGATGTCGGTCGTCCTCGCCGGCCTCGACGAGCGGCGGCGCGAACTCGCCGTCCTGCGCACGGTGGGCGCCAGCCTGTACCACATCCTCCTCTTGCTGGCCCTGGAGGGCCTGCTCCTGACCATTTCCGGCATCGCGCTCGGCATCGCCGCCATGGCCGTGACGCTGCTGGCGCTCGGCCCCTGGTTGCAGTCGATGTTCGGCCTGACCCTCCACCTCGCGGAGCCGACCGCCACGCAATGGCTGTTCCTGGGCGGCCTCCTGGCCTCGGGCGGGCTGGCCGGACTCCTGCCGGCCTGGCGCGCCTACCGCCTATCCCTGGCCGACGGCCTTTCTCCCCGGATCTGAAACATGCCAATCACACCTCCCCGCCATGCCCGTCGTTCGCCGCTTGCCGCGCTCGCCTTCATCCTGATCCTGGCGATCCCGATGGTTCTGTCGCTGCCGACGGCCTATGCCGCCGAATACCCTGAAATTTCCTGGGACGATCTCATCCCCGCCGACTGGGACCCCGCGAAGTCGTTCCAGGATTTGCAGGATGTCGCCGCGCTGCCGGATTCCGACGCGCGCGTGCAGGAATTGTACGAACGCATGCGCAAGGTCTGGGACGAAGCGCCCACCGTCCCGGCCCTGGCGGGCCGCGCGGTCCGGCTGCCGGGCTATCTGGTCCCGCTGGACATGGACAAGCAAGGCATCCGGGAATTCCTCCTCGTCCCCTATTTCGGCGCCTGCATCCACACCCCGCCGCCGCCAGCCAACCAGATCATCCACGTCCGTTCCGCCACCCCCATCAAGGGCCTGCGCACCATGGACGCGGTCTGGGTCAGCGGCAAGCTCGAGGTCACGCGCTCCAACTCGGTGATGGGAATCAGCGGCTACCGCATGACGGCGAGCAAGGTCGTGAAATACAAGTGAGCGGAATTTCGTCATTGCGGGCGTGGAACCCGGCAGGAACGCGAGCATCGCCCTGCGCAAGCGTCCGGGGCACAGCGAAATATCGTCGCCTATGTTGATTCGGCAGCACACTCACAGCAACGTCTGTTGATTTTCCAGCAGCAACATGAAGTCATATCTGCAATCCACCTTTGAATTATTATTTATTTTCAAATAGTTACTCCTGTCCAGGAAGGCTGGCACACAATCTGCTGAATCCTGCCACTTGCCAAAAAAGGAGCAACAGCATCATGAGTCTGGACATTTTCTGGTTCTTGCCAACATCCGGTGATACCCGTTATCTGGGTAAATCCGATTTCGGGCGCGAACCTTCCATCGAATATCTGCGGC
>JAITDH010000215.1 GCA_031282665.1 Zoogloeaceae bacterium
AAACCCGCGCGTTCAACCGACATGATTTTCGTAGGTTGGATAAGCCGAAGGCGCAATCCGACAATCGTTCATCACCGGCGCTTGCGCCGCCGTTTCTTGATTTGCGATGCTGCGCATCAGATCCTGACAGAAGACGGGATTGCAGACTACAATGCGACACCGCGAGCGCAACGAGCGCTCTCTCCTCTGTCTCCTGTTTCCTGTTTCCTGTTTCCCGCCGTGACCCCCAAACCAATTTTTTCCTACCGCAAATTCTGGGCGGCGCGTTTCGGCGTTGCGCCCTTCCTGCCGATGTCCCGCGCGGAAATGGAGGCGCTCGGCTGGGATTCCTGCGATGTCGTCCTGGTCACCGGCGATGCCTATATCGACCATCCCAGCTTCGGCATGGCGCTCGTCGGGCGCCTGCTGGAGGCGCAGGGCTTCCGCGTCGGCATCCTCAGCCAGCCGGACTGGCGTTCGGCGGAGGATTTTCGCCGCCTGGGCAGGCCCAACCTGTATTTCGGCGTGACGGCGGGCAATATGGACTCGATGGTGAATCGCTACACCGCCGAACGCAAGATCCGCTCCGACGATGCCTACACCCCCGGCGGCCAGGCTGGCCGGCGTCCCGACCGGGCCGCGACGGTTTACGCGCAGCGGGCAAAGGAAGCCTATCCCGGCGTGCCGGTGGTGCTGGGCTCCATCGAGGCGAGCCTGCGCCGCCTGGCGCATTACGACTACTGGAGCGACACCGTGCGCCGTTCGATCCTGGCCGACGCGAAGGCTGATCTCTTGATCTACGGCAATGCCGAGCGCGCCCTGGTGGAACTCACGCACCGCATGGCAGGAGGCGAGGTGATCCGCGACATCCGCGATCTGCGCGGTACTGCCTTCGTGACGCCGCATGGCTGGATGCCCGGCGAGGACTGGACGGAAATCGACGCCACCCGTCTCGATGAAGAACGCGAGGAATATCCCCATGCGCTCCCCCAGGCGCGGCGTCCGACGACCGTCATCCGCCTGCCCGCTTACGAACAGGTGCGGGACGACCCCGTGCTCTACGCCCACGCTTCCCGCACCCTGCACCTGGAATCCAATCCCGGCAACGCCCGCGCGCTGGTACAGGCGCACGGCGCGCGCGACGTATGGGTGAATCCGCCGCCGCTGCCGCTTTCCACGGCGGAAATGGACGGCGTCTACGACCTGCCCTACGCCCGCGCGCCACATCCCGCCTATGGCGAGGCGAGGATTCCCGCCTGGGAGATGATCCGCTTTTCCGTCAACATCATGCGCGGCTGCTTCGGCGGCTGCACCTTTTGCTCGATCACCGAGCATGAAGGGCGCATCATCCAGAACCGTTCGGAAGCCTCGGTGCTGCGCGAAATCGAGGCCATCCGCGACCGGACGCCGGGTTTCACCGGCATCGTCTCCGACCTGGGCGGCCCCACTGCCAACATGTACCGGCTCGCCTGCCGGGACAAGCAAATCGAGTCTGCCTGCCGCCGCCTTTCCTGCGTCTATCCCGAAATCTGCGCGCGACTCGATGTCGATCACGCGCCCCTGGTCACGCTCTACCGGAAGGCGCGCGCGCTGCCCGGCGTGAAGAAGGTGCTGATCGGCTCCGGCCTGCGCTACGACCTCGCCGTGCATGCGCCGGATTATGTGCAGGAACTGGTGACGCATCATGTGGGCGGATACCTCAAGATCGCGCCGGAACATACCGAACCCGGACCGCTTTCCCGGATGATGAAGCCGGGCCTGGAAAGCTACGAAAAGTTCAAGCGCCTGTTCGAGCGCTTTTCCCGCGCGGCGGGCAAGGAACAATACCTGATCCCCTATTTCATCGCCGCCCATCCGGGCACGAGCGACGAAGACATGCTGCGTCTCGCCCTGTGGCTGAAGGCCAACCGTTTCCGTCCCGACCAGGTGCAGACCTTCCTGCCGACGCCGATGGCGCTGGCCACCACGATGTGGCACAGCGGCAGGAACCCCCTGAAGCGCGTCACCCGCGGCGGCGAGCCGGTGGAAACGGCGCGCGGCGAACGCCAGCGCAGGCTGCACAAGGCCTTCCTGCGCTACCACGACCCGGCCAACTGGCCGCTCTTGCGGGAAGCCCTGAAACGCATGGGCCGCGCCGACCTGATCGGCAACGGCAAACGACACCTGGTCCCCGCCTTCCAACCGTCGAAAGGCACATCCTGGAAGATCGCCGGGGATACGAAAAACATGCGCGGCGGCAGGCGATTCCGGTAGCGTCGGTTTGTAGGTTGGATAAGCCGAAGGCGCAATCCGACAATTCGTAACCCACGATGCGCAGCCTCGCAAATCAAGGAACAGCGGCGCAAGCGCCGGTGATGAACGAATGTCGGATTACGCCTGCGGCTTATCCAACCTACGATTGCGTCCACCCAGTAAGGTAAGCAAGGTATTGACAGAAAACCCCATTCGGATGTGTAATCTCACGTTTGCCACTGCAAGGATGGATCTCCCATGAAACGAACTTATCAACCTTCCGTCGTGCGCCGCAAACGGACGCATGGT
>JAITDH010000279.1 GCA_031282665.1 Zoogloeaceae bacterium
GCCAGCATTTTCAACTGCGGCAAAAGCTCCACCTGTCCCGCCGCCCACCACGCCGCCTCCTCCGCCGCCTTCGCCTTCATTCCACGCGCCCAGGCGGCGTAGAGCAGGCACTGCCAGGCGCTCAATTCCTGGTACAGCCCGAAATGGTCGGGCAGATAGCCCATGAGACGATGCGCCAGGCGCGGGTTTTCCCAGATGTCCAGGCCGTCGATGACGATGCGCCCGTACATGGGTTCCTCCAGCGCCGCCATGCTGCGCAGCAGGGTCGTCTTGCCCGCGCCGTTCGGCCCGACCAACGCGGTGACGGAAGCGGCGGGCAGATCGAAACTGACCTCATCCAGCGCCCGATGACCGGGATAGTCGTAAACGACCTGCCGCACGCGAATCATGGGCGGCGTCATTTCGCGCGCCAGTCGGCCTTTCGTCGTTTTGCGTCATGTTTCGAGCATTCTCTGCGTAGTCCGGCTTTCAGCGCGACTCCAGCGCCTGCAAGAAAACACTCTGCAAACTCTGGCCGCTGTCGCGGGTGTCGATCCAGTTTCCCTTGCCGTCCTTGCCTTCCCGCCAGGCGAAGTGGAAACCCTGGCTGTGCGTGGCGAGCCAGATTTCCCGCACGGCCATGTGGCGGTTGATGATGATCTTGCGGCCGTTGGCGCAGGTGATTTCCCGCATTTCTCCGGGCAGGGTCTCGTAGTCGATGTCCTCGCCGGCGTCTATTCGTTCGTCCAGGCAGGCGTCGATGGCGCGCAAGGCCTCTTCGACGCGGCGCAGGAATTCCTTTTCTTCCATGGTTCAATCTCCTTTCCGGATGGGCGATTCCGGGGATGTCGGGGTTTCTTCGCCGGGGGCCTTTTCCTTCGGCTTCGGCAGGTCGTCGTCCATCAGGATGCGGAAACCGGGGCCTTCCAGGTCGTCGAACTGGCCGCCCCGCAGGGAGCGCCAGAAGACGATGGCGATGACGAAGACCAGGATAACGGAAAAAGGGATGAGCAGATAAAGACTTTCCATGCGGATGCTCCGTTCAGTCGGCCTTGTATCTCTGGATGCGCAGGGCATTGAGCACGACCAGGAGGGAACTGGCCGACATGCCGATGCCGGCCGCCCAGGGGGTGACGTGCCCGGCGATCGCCAGGGGCAAGGCGAAAAGGTTGTAGAGGAAGGCCCAGGCGAGATTCTGGTGGATGATGGCGAGGGTGAAACGGCAGCGGCGCACGCCGCGCCGCAGGCTGTCGAGCGTTTCGGAAAGGAGCACGAGGTCGGCCTGGGTGCGCGCCAGTTGCGCGCCGGAGCCCATCGCCAGGGAAACCTGCGCCTGCGCCAGCACCGGCGCGTCGTTGATGCCGTCGCCCGCCATGGCGACCACCGCGCCTTCGGCTTGCAGGGCTTCCACGGCGTCGCGCTTGTCCTGCGGGGACATTTCCCCGCTCGCTTCGTCCAGGCCCAGGTCACGGGCGACGCGGCGCACGACCGGCACGGCGTCGCCGGACATGAGGAGGGTGCGGCAGCCGGCGGCTTTCAGGTCGGCGATCAGCGCCGCGGCGCCGGGCCTGACTTCGTCGCCGAGGGCGAAGAAGGCGAGGATGCCTTCCTGGTCGGCAAGCGCCAGCACGGTATCCCCGGAATCCCGCCATCCTTCCGGCCAGGGAATTTCCGGCGCGTCGGCGGAGAGCGCCCGCGCATAGTCGGGACGGCCGATGCGCAGGACTTCCCCTTCTATCTCGCCTTCCAGGCCGCCCACCAGCGCCCGCACCTTTTCCGCATCCGGCAGGGAAAGCCCTTCGGCTGCCTGGAGGATGGCCTGGGCGAGCGGATGGGTGGAGGAATGCTCCAGCGCGGCGGCGAGCGCAAGCGCCTCTTTGTCCGTTTTTCCCCGCCGCATCGGGACGATGGCGCGCACCCGCATCTGTCCGGCGGTCAGTGTGCCGGTCTTGTCGAAGACGAAATGCGTCGCCCGCGCCAGGGTTTCCAGGGCGTGTCCGCGCGTGACCAGGAGGCCGTCCTTCGCCGACGCGCCGGAGGCGACGGTGAGGGCGATGGGCGTCGCCAGCGCCAGGGCGCAGGGACAGGTGACGACCAGGACGGAAACGGTGATCCACAGGGCGCGGACCGGATCGGCGAGGGACCAGCCCACCGCCACCGTCACGGCCAGGACGAGGAGGAGGAGGACGAACCATTGCGCCACCCGGTCCGCCCGTTCCACGATGCGCGGTTTTTCGGCGGCGGCGCGTTCCATCAGGCGGATGATCGCGGAAAGCCGGGTGTCTTCGCCGACCGCTTCCACCTTGACGAGGAGCGGATTTTCCACATTCAGCGCGCCGCCGGTCAGGGTGTCGCCCAGGCCTTTCCCGAGCGGGCGGCTCTCGCCGGTGAGGAGCGATTCATTGACGCTGCTTTCGCCTTCCAGCACCCGCCCGTCACAGGGGATGGTCTCGCCCGGGCGCACCAGTACCACGTCCCCGACCCGCAGGTCTCCCACCAACACCTGTTCCGGCTCGCGGCTTCGCGGGAAGGCGGGCAGGCGCTGGCAGAAGGCGGGGAGGAGTTTCGCCAGCGCCTCGGTCACGCTGACCGCCTTCTGCCGCGCCGTCATTTCCAGATAGCGCCCGCCGAGGAGGAAGAATACGAACATGGCGACGGAATCGAAATACACCTCCCCGCTGTGCGTGACCGTCGCCCAGACGGAGGCGGCGAAGGCGGTTCCCACGCCCAGGGCGACGGGCACGTCCATGCCGACACGGAGGAATTTCAGATCCCGCCACGCGCCCCGGAAGAAGGGCGCGGCGGAATACAGGACGACCGGCAGGGTGAGGACCAGGCTTGCCCAGCGGATCAGGCTTTCGATGTCCGGCGACATTTCGCCCTCGCCCGCGAGATACACCGGGATGGCGTACATCATTACCTGCATCATGCCGAAGCCCGCCACCCACACGCGCCAGAGCGCCTCGCGCCGTTCCTTGCCCGCCAGTTCCTCGTAGCGCGAAGCGTCGTAGGGATGGGCGCGATAGCCGATGGCGGCGATGGCGGCCAGGATGTCGGAGAGTTTGAGGCGGCGCGTATCCCAGCGCACGCGGGCGCGGCGGGTCGCGTAATTGACGCTGATCCCGGTCACCCCGGAAAGCTGCCCGATATGCCGCTCGTTCAGCCAGACGCAGGCGGCGCAGGTGATGCCCTCGAGCATCAGCGAGGCTTCCTTTTCGTGTTCGCCCGCCGCGCGGACGAAATTCTTCTGGAAATCCGCGTGGTCGAAAAGCGCCAGTTGATCGAGCACCGCGGGCACCGCCTCGCGCGGCGATTCCGGCAGGGCGTCGCGGCGCGCGTAATAGTCTTCCAGGCCGCAATCGACAATCGCCCGCGCCACGGCCTGGCATCCCGCGCAGCACATGCGCTGCGCCTTTCCCCCTATCGTCACCGACAAATCCACCTCGGCCGGAATCCGCAGGCCGCAGTGGTAGCAGGTTCCGGAAGCGCCGTGGGTAGTTTCGGTCATGAAGGCCCTGGTTACCGGCGCGCCGCCTGGATCGAAGGTTCCAGCAGGCGACGATAGAATTCGTGGAAATGCTGCATCCCGTCCTCCATCGGCGACTGGTACGGTCCCACCTCGTTCCGTCCATCCGCTTCCAGCGCCCTGCGCCCCCGATCCATGCGCTCGCCGATGTCGTCGTCCTCGATGGCGGTTTCCATGTAGGCGGCCTGTTCCGCCTCGATGAACTCACGCTCGAAATTGACGATTTCTTCCGGATAATAGAACTCCACCACATTCATGGTCTTGTGCACGCCCATCGGCAGCACGCTGGAGATCACCAGCACATGCGGATACCACTCCACCATGATGTTCGGATAGTAGGTAAGCCACACGGCGCCCTGGCGCGGAGTTTCCCCGTGGTCGCCGTAATATTCGCGCACCACCTTCTGCCAGCGTTCATAGACCAGGGAACCGGAGCGCGCCAGCGAGGTGATGCCGACCTTCTGCACCGAATACCATTCGGCGAACTGCCAGGCGAGATCGTCGCAGGTCACGAAATTGCCCAGGCCCGGATGGTAGGGCACGACGTGGTAATCCTCCAGATAGACCTCGATGAAGGTCTTCCAGTTGTAATGGCATTCGTGCAATTCCACCCGGTCGAGCTTGTAGCCGGAAAAATCGAATTCCCGCGCCACCTGCATGCCGGCCAGATCGGCATTCGCGGAGCGGGGCCCCTGGAAGAGAAGGCCATGCCAGTTTTCCAGTTTTTTCCTGTCCAGGTTCAGGCAGGGATTGGCGGGAAAATGCGGCGCGCCGATCAGGCCGCCTTCCGTATCGTAGGTCCAGCGGTGGATCGGGCAGACGATGTTGCCGGGGAGCTTCCCCGCCCCTTGCAGCATGATGGCCTGGCGATGCCGGCAGACATTGGACATGAGCCAATGCTCGTTCTGCCGGTTCAGAATGAGCTTGCCATGATCCAGCCATTCCAGGGAACGGTAATCCCCCGTTCCGGGCGCCATCAACCCATGCCCGACATAGCCAGGCCCGGCATCGAAGAGCAGCTTTTTCTCCAGCGCGTGGATGGTTTCATCGAAATACCAGTCTATCGGCAGTTGGGAAACCGCAGGGGCCAACCGGGACGGAATCGCAATATCGGACACTCCACACCTCCAGCGAGTAAGCGCCAATCAGGCAGAAAAAGGAGGGTGATTGTACATCAGGGCACGGAAATCGGGGAGATTCGGGGAATTGCGAAACTATGCCGCTGCGCGTCCGATCCCTGTCCTGGCGCGCAGCAGCACCATCAGGGCGCCCGCGCCGCCGTCGCGGGGGGATGCCTCGCAGAAGGCCAGGACTTCGGCATGGCGGCGCAGCCATTGGCGGACGAGCGGACGGAGGATGGGCTGGCCGCCGGGGGAGGAATGACCCTTGCCGTGGATGACGCGCAGGCAGCGATGCCCGCGCTTTTTGCAATAGGCAAGGAAATCGGCAACGGCGGCATGCGCTTCCTCGCGGGTCAGGCCATGCAGGTCGAGTTCGCCCTGGATGACCCAGCGCCCGCGTTTCAGGTCGATCAACATGCGGCGCGGCGTGCCGGGGGCGAGGAAGGAATCCTCGTTGCCACTTTCGAGCGTCAGGGCCAGCCATGTCTCCTGATCCAGAGGGTCCACGGGGCGCAGGCTTTCCATCAGCGCCTCGGCTTCGTCCCGCTCGCGTTCGCGCGGGAACGGACAGGGCAACGGCCGGGCAAGCTCCGCGCGGCCGTCCGGCTTGCGCGGCAGGACGCCTTCGGTGGCCGCCTGCCATAACGCTTTATCTGCCTGATCCACCCTGGGCGCTTTATCCGCCCTGGCCGGATTTGCCCGCTCCTTGCTCATAGCATCCCTGGGCGGAAAAGCGCTTTCTTGTCGAGGATCCTGTCGCCCGTGGTCGTGAAGATGCCGCCGCCCTTGTAGTGTAGGGTTTCCGGATGTTCCGGCCTTGCCGCGACATGGGCTTTCAATACTTCGAAGATGAAGAAGTTGTAGCGCTCGACCAGCGCATCGTCATAGAGCCGGCATTCGAAACTGGCGTGGCATTCGGCAATGAGCGGCGCTGCGACGAAGGCGGCTTTTTCCGCGCTGAGGCCGAATGCGCGGAATTTGTCGATCGTCGCGCCCGATGTGTTGCCGATTTTCACCACCGTGTCGGTCAGTTCCGTCGTCGGCAGGTTGATGACGCATTCGCCGCTCTTTCGGATCATCGAGAAGCTGTGGTTGGCGGCGGAGATGACACAGCCGACCAGCGAGGGGGTGAATTCCATGACCGTCTGCCAGCCCATCGTCATGATGTTCGTCTTCTTCCGCCAAAAGGAGGAAACGAGCACGATGGGGCCGGGTTCCAGGTAGCGGCGGACGTCATTCACCGGAAAGTCGATTTTTTCCTTCATCTTGCCTCCTCGCCGCTGGCCGCGGCATACAGGCGCTTCCGGAAGGCGTTGGCGGCGGGCGTGGCATCCGCCGCCAGCGCCTCCCGCCAGAGCGTGTCCGGCAGCGCGGTCTTGTCGTATTCGATGACGCAGGATTTCGCCAGCAGGTTGGGACGCACGCCCACGATGCCGGGCAAGGTCTCCAGGCGGGCGAAAAAACGCAGGAGGCCGTTCTTGTCGAAGGAGAGCGGCGCGCCGGCGAGCGCCGGTTTCAGTTTGAGGCGAACGCGCCCCGGCGTCTGGTGCGCGATTTCCAGACGCGCCAGAAGGGCGGCGAAGGTATCGGGAGCAAGGGTCATCGCGTTGCCATGCGAGATGCGGGGATCATGCCAGGAGACGCCGCCGATGCGCGAAGAGATGGACACCCATCGCGGCCACGAAGCAGGCGCCCGTCACGGCATGCACGCGGGTCGCGCCGACGGTCGCGGCGGCCAGTGAAACGCCGAGGGCGGCAAACATCCCGTATTTCGAGTAACGATTTGCCCGCATCAGGGATTGCGCGGATTTCCGTGTCGGTTTCCGCGCGGGTTTTTCGGGCGCGGCCTGGCCGATGAACTCGGCCGCCAGGCGGTGCGCCATCGCCTGGGTCGCATCCGTTTCGTACCGGGTGGCGTCGTAGAGGAGGAGCAGGCTGCCGGTGCGGACATTGGTTTGCGTGGCGGACTGCGGCAATGCCTGCTTCAATGCTTCGGCCAGCGCGGCAAGCAGGGCGGGATGGCGCAAGGCAGACGAACGCAGGCGAATACGGCCGGGAAGGGCGGACACGATGGGATTCATGGTTTTCCACGCGAGGATGGAGCAGGAAACATAGGATAGCGGAAAATCCGGAAGCCGGATGCGCGGGCAAACGAAAATATCGGCCCGCGCCGCCTTCCTTGCGCTATAATACGCTCTCTTGCGCCGGGACCTTCCCGGCGTTTTCCATCGGGCGCGGCTCTATCAAACTGGGGCTGTGCCGTTTTTCATGAGTTTGAAAGAGAGTTTGAAAATGGCGGTAAGTACCGAACAAAA
>JAITDH010000008.1 GCA_031282665.1 Zoogloeaceae bacterium
GCCACCGAACAGGAAATCGGGCGCACGCAGGCGCTGCTTTCCATGTTGGGCGCGGCTCGCCTGACCTACGCGCAGGCCCTGAAGCAGGAACTGGACAAGATGGAGCCTGTCAGCACGCACTGATCGCCGTCTCGAGCGATTCGCGCTCAGAAGGCGAAAGCGCCGCTTCGCCAGAGAAAGCGCCGCTTTGCCAGATAGCCATGCGTGTATTGTGCTTCGGTCGTTTCTGCGACGATCTGCCGGGGGGTATCCAGTCGCATGTCTTGAGTCTGCTGGATACGCTGCGGGATGAGGTGGATTTCGTCAATCTCGTCCCTTCGCGGGATTTCAGGGGAGAGCGGCATGTCCTGGCGTGCGGCGTTCCCGTCATCAGGACGCCCGGCTGGAATGTGGATGGCAGCCTGGCGCTTTCTCCCGGCCTGGTGTGGGAGGCCTGGCGGCAGCACCGGAAAAAGCCGTTCGATCTGATCCATCTGCATTTTCCCGATCCCATGTCCCATCTGGCTTCCCTGGCGATTCCCGCCAGGGTGCCGAGGGTAATCACCTGGCATGCGGACATAGTCCGCCAGCAATGTTTGTTGAAGCCGTACCGCCCATGGCAAAACCGCATCCTGCGCCAGGCCAGGGCGCTGATCGTGGCCACGCCCGAACATCTGCGCAATTCGCCCACCCTCTCATCCCTGCCGGTGCGGGACAAGGTGCATGTCATCCCTTTCGGTTTCGACCTGGAACGCTTTGCCGCCCCGCGCGCAGAAGCGGCGGACATCCGGGCCGCCCATCCCGGCAAGCTGATTTTCGCCCTGGGACGGCATGTTGCCTATAAGGGCTTCGACATTCTCATCCAGGCCATGGCCCGCCTGGATGCGGGAACTCGCCTGCTGCTGGGCGGGGAAGGGCCGTTGAGCGGCGCGTTGAAACGACTGGCGGCCGATCTGGGCCTGGCGGACAGGATCAGCTTCCTGGGCCTGATTCCCGATGCGCAACTGCCCGCCTATTACCAGGCATGCGACGTTTTCTGTCTTCCCTCCACGACCCCGGCCGAGGCTTTCGGCATCGTCCAGATAGAGGCCATGGCGGCCGGCCGGCCGGTGGTCGGCTCGCGTCTGGGAAATGGCGTGGACTTTGTCAACCGCGACGGGGTCACCGGCTTGACAGTGCCGCCGGGAAATGTGGAAGCGCTGGCCGATGCGCTTTCCCTCCTGCTGAACGACGAGGCCCGGCGGCATGATCTCGGCGGCAGGGCGCAAGAGTGGGCACGGGCTGAATTCGGCAGGGAAACCATGGGCGCCAGGACCCTGGCGCTGTATCGCTCCGTCCTGCAAGCGCCTTAATTTCGCCCTCTTTCTCCGAATCCGTCTTCCGCAAGCCCCATCGCCTCCCGCACGTCGCGCATGGTTTCCCGGGCCAGTTTCCTTGCTTTTTCGCTGCCATCGGCAAGGATGTTGCGCACCATGTTGGGATCGGATTCGTAATAGCCCGCCCGTTCCCGCATGGGCGCGAGTTCCTTCAGGATGCCGTCGATGACCGGCTGCTTGCAGTCCAGGCAGCCGATGCCCGCGCTCTGGCAACCCTGCCGCACCCAGGCGCGGCAGGCGTCGTCGGAATACACCTGGTGCAGTTGCCAGACCGGGCATTTTTGCGGATCGCCGGGATCGGTGCGGCGCACGCGCGCCGGATCGGTCGGCATGGAGCGGACTTTTTTCGTGACGGAATCGGGCGGCTCGCGCAGGGAAATCGTATTGGAATATGATTTGCTCATTTTCTGCCCGTCCAGTCCCGGCAGGCGCGAGGCTTCCGTCAAAAGCGCCTCCGGCTCGACCAGGATCATTTTCCCGGAACCTTCCAGATAGCCGAAGAGGCGCTCGCGGTCCGCGACGGAAAGGTGCTGGATGTCGTCGAGCAAGGCGTGCGCCTGTTCGACGGCTTCCTTGTCGCCTTCCTGCTGATAGCGGGTTCTCAATTCCTCATACCGACGGGCTTTCCTGCTCCCCATCTTTTTCACGGCTTCTTTCGCCTTTTCCTCGAAATCGGGAGAGCGGCCATACAGGTGATTGAAGCGGCGGGCGATTTCGCGCGTGAATTCGATGTGCGGAATCTGGTCTTCCCCCACCGGCACGCGATTGGCGCGATAGATGAGGATATCCGCCGACATGAGGAGCGGATAGCCGAGAAAACCGTAGGTGGACAAATCCTTGCTGGCGAGTTTTTCCTGCTGTTCCTTGTAGGTCGGCACCCGTTCCAGCCAACCGAGCGGCGTCATCATGGAGAGGAGCAGGTGCAGTTCGGCGTGTTCCGGCACGTGCGACTGGACGAACACGATGGCCTGGTTGGGGTCGACGCCCGCCGCCAGCCAGTCGACCACCATGTCCATGGTATTTTTCTGGATGAAGCGGGGATCGTCGTACTGGGTCGTGAGCGCGTGCCAGTCGGCGGCGAAGAAAAGGCAGGGATATTCGTGTTGCAGACGAACCCAGTTGGCGAGAACGCCGTGATAGTGCCCCAGATGCAATGCGCCGGTCGGGCGCATTCCGGAAAGTACGTGTTCGGAATACATGGCGATGGCTGGTCAAAAAAGGATTTGCAAAAGAACCCACAACTGCTTTATCAGCGGTTCCAGGATGAAATTCAATAAACCGGAAAAGAGGAGGACGAGGAGGATCAAGATACCATAAGGTTCGATGCGCGCATAAGGCACCGCCCAGCGCATCGGCAGGAGGCTGGTGACGATGCGCCCTCCGTCCAGCGGCGGCAGGGGCAGGATATTCAGGGTGAAGAGGGACAGATTGACCAGGATGCCGGAGACACACATGAGCATGAATATGTGCGCAAAAATGCTTTCCGGCGGCGCCGGAAGGAGACCGTGCAGGAAAAGCCAGCCCGCCGCCATGACGAGATTGGCCAGCGGCCCGGCGGCGGCAACCCAGAGCATGTCCCGCGTGGGATGCCGCAGACGGGCGTAATTCACCGGCACGGGTTTGGCATAGCCGAAAGCGTATGCGCCCTGGCTGACGAAGAGCAGGAGCGCGGGAATCAGCAACGTGCCGAGCGGATCGATATGCGCCAGCGGATTCAGGGTGATGCGCCCGGCTTTCTCGGCGGTGGGGTCGCCGAAAAGACGCGCGACGTAGGCATGCGCCGCTTCGTGCAGGGTGATGCCGAGAATTACCGGCACGGCGGCGATAATCAGTTTGGCGATGAGGGTTTCCATACCATGCTTCTCAAAGATTGAAAGGCGCGAGACTCCCCTTGCCCGCGCGCACCAGCGCCGGCGAGGCGTCCGTCAGATCGATCACGGTCGTGGGCTCTGTGCCGCAGAAACCGCCGTCGAGCAGCAAATCCAACTGCCCTTTCAGCCTTTCCTCGATTTCCCAGCCTTCGGAAAGCGGCATCTCGTCGCCCGGCAAAAGCAGGGTCGCCGTCAGGAGCGGCTCATCCAGTTCCGTCAGCAACGCCTGCGCGACCGGATGATCCGGCACGCGCAGGCCGATGGTCTTGCGCTTCGGATGCATCACCCGGCGCGGCAATTCCTTCGTTCCCTCCAGAATGAAAACATAGCTTCCCGGCGTCGCCATCTTCAACAGCCGGTATTGGCGATTATCCACTCTGGCATATTTGGCGATGTCGGACAAATCCCGGCACATCAGGGTGAGATGATGGCGCTCGTCCAGATCGCGCAAGGCACGCAGACGATCGACCGCCTTCTTGTCGCCCAGATGGCAGCCCAGGGCATAGCAGGAATCGGTGGGAAAGGCGATGATCGCGCCTTCGCGCACCAGTTGCGCCGCGCGGGCAAGCGTGCGCGGCTGGGGATATGTGGCGTCGAGAACCTGCGTCATGGCTGGACCCGGGTCGAAAACAGCCGCCAGACCGGCGGCAAATCTTCCGGCAAGGGCAGGAAGCCGCCCAGATCGGCGCGGCTCTCATGTTGCGCGTGGAAATCGGAACCGCCGGAAGCATGCAGCCCGAAATGCCGGGTCAGATGCGCGAAGCGCCGCACATGATCCGGAGAATGACTGCCGCTGCTCACTTCCACCGCCTGCCCGCCCAACTCCCTGAATTCGGCAAGAAAGCGGCGCATCTGCCCCCTCGCCATGCGATAACGCCCCGGATGCGCCACCACCGCCACGCCGCCCGCCGCCCGGACCCAGGAAAGCGCCTCGGCAAGACTGGCCCAGTGATGCGGCACATAACCGGGCTTGCCGGGCGTGAGGTAATGTTCGAACACCTCGCGCTGTTCGCGAAACAAGCCCCGCTCGACCAGGCAACGGGCAAAATGCGCGCGGGAAACCAGGGCCGGATTGGCGCAATGGGCCAGCGCCCCCGCGAACGCGCCGGAAATGCCGATCGCCTCGAACGCATCTCCCATCCGCTCCGCCCGCTCCATGCGTCCCTTGCGTATCCTGCCCAATCCCTCCTGCAAGGCGGGGCAAGCGGGATCGAAATCCAGGGCAACGATATGGATGGAAATGTCTTCCCACTCGATGGAAATCTCGACCCCATTCACAAAAGAAATCCCCGCCTCCCCGGCGGCCCGGTGCGCCTCTTCCAACCCTCCGGTATCGTCATGATCGGTCAGCGCCAGCCGCCTCACCCCGCGCCCCGCCGCCCGCGCAACCAGATCCCCCGGAGACAGCAAGCCATCGGAAACGCTGGAATGACAATGGAAATCGAATGACGAAGAAGGAATGGGCACGTGGCGGAGAAACAAAAAAGAAAGATGCTAGCACATCGGGAGGCGGGAATCAGGAATCAGGAATAATCAGAACTTGGAGAGTAGCCCGCAAGTCCCCGCAAGGCAGAACCTGGAACATTCCCCGCCGCGATAGGCTAGAATGTTCTCCCCGAATACCTGAGTGGCAGCATGAAAATCACTTTCCTCGACTTCGAGCAACCCATCGCCAAGCTGGAAAACCAGATCGAAACCTTGCGTTTCGGGCAGGAGGATTCCGCCGTCGATATTTCCGAGGAAATCGACCGGCTTTCCGAAAAAAGCCAGGCGCTGACCAAAAGCATCTACGCGAAGCTCACGCCCTGGCAGATCGCCCAGGTCGCCCGGCATCCGCAGCGGCCCTATACGCTCGACTATGTCGAACACATTTTCACGCATTTCGAGGAATTGCACGGCGACCGCGCCTTTGCCGACGACAAGGCCATCGTCGGGGGGCTGGCGCGCTTCAATGGACAGCCCTGCGTCGTCATCGGGCATCAGAAGGGGCGGGATACGAAGGAAAAGATCCTGCGCAATTTCGGCATGCCTCGCCCGGAGGGCTATCGCAAGGCGCTCCGCCTCATGAAGCTGGGCGAGAAATTCCAGATTCCGGTCTTTACCTTCGTCGATACGCCCGGCGCCTATCCCGGCATCGACGCCGAGGAGCGCGGCCAGTCGGAGGCCATCGGCCGCAATCTCTACGAAATGGCAAACCTGAAGACGCCGATCGTCGTCACCGTCATCGGCGAGGGCGGTTCCGGCGGCGCCCTGGCGATCGCCGTGGGGGACGCCGTGCTGATGTTGCAGAACGCCACCTATTCCGTGATTTCTCCGGAAGGCTGCGCTTCCATTCTCTGGAAAAGCGCCGACAAGGCGCCGGTGGCGGCGGACATCATGGGGATTACCGCGCCGCGCCTGAAAACCCTGGGCTTGATCGACAAGATCGTCAGCGAGCCCAACGGCGGCGCGCATCGTGATCCCGCCAGCATGGCGATCGCCCTGAAAAAAGCCTTGCAGGACAGCCTGAAGCATTTGCAGGCCCTCTCCCTTTCCGAACTCCTGGCGACCCGTTTCGAGCGCCTGATGGCCTATGGCCGCTTCAAGGAACAGGGCTGACCCGCACGCCCAGGCGTCCGCGCCGACGGAGATGGTCGCCGCCTGCCTCGCCGCGCATCTCGCCCCTGCCCAAGACCTGCATCTCGCCCTGTCCGGCGGACGGGATTCCGTCGTGCTGCTGCATATCCTGCACGGCCTGCTGCCTGGACGCCTGCGCGCCATCCATGTCCATCACGGCCTTTCCCCGCATGCCGACGAATGGGCGCGTTTCTGCGCCGATGCCTGCCGCGCCCTGGACGTTCCCCTGGAGATTCGCGTCGTGCGGGTCGAAAAGCGGGGCAGGGGGCTGGAGGCTGCCGCCCGCGCCGCCCGCTACCGAGCATTCCTGGACAGCGGCGCGTCCATCCTGGCCCTGGCGCACCACCGGCGCGACCAGGCGGAAACCCTGCTCCTCAACCTCTGCCGGGGCGCGGGGGTGAGCGGCGCCGCCGGCATGCCACCCAGGCATGCGCTGCAACAGAGCGACCGCCGCCTGATCCTGCTGCGCCCGCTCCTCCATGCCGACGCGCGGGACATCCTCGCCTATGCCCAGGCCCATCGTCTGGCTTGGGTGGAGGACGAAAGCAACGCGGATATCCGCTATCGGCGCAATTTCCTGCGCGCGCGCATCTTTCCCGAACTCGCCACCCGCTTTCCCGCCATCGACGCCACCCTGTCCCGCGCCGCTGGGCATTTCGCCGAAACGGAGGAATTGCTCGCCGAGCTTGCCGCCCTCGATGAAGCGCATACCGGCGGGCGAATCCAGGCATTGCGCGGCCTTTCCCCCGCCCGCCAGGCCAACTGGATGCGCCAGCGGCTGAAGAAACTGGGCTGGCATCTCCCCGACGCGAACGCCCTCGCGGAAATCCTCCGCCAGCTCGCCCAGGTGCGCGATGCCGACAACCATTTCCGGCACCTGTTGCCGGAAGGCTCCCTCTATCTCTGGCAGGACCGCCTCCACTGCGTCCCCGACGT
>JAITDH010000049.1 GCA_031282665.1 Zoogloeaceae bacterium
GGCGTGGCCGGGGATTGTTCCACATTGCCAAGCGTGTCAGCCGTGATTTCTGGATTTGCCGCCATGGGTCATGTCATCGATTCGGAATTGCCGTGGAATTGCCGCAAATAATCAAGCAACGGATAATTGCTTATTCTACTATTAGCTGCCAAAACGTTTTACCGATTTTCAAAGCGGAGAGTGCCGTAGGTTGTCGTAGGTTGGATGAGCCGAAGGCGTAATCCGACATTCGTAACCCACGATGCGTGGCATCGCAAATCAAAGAACAGCGGCGCAAGCGCCGGTGATGAACGAATGTCGGATTACGCTGCGCTCATCCAACCTACGACAACCCACCGCCAACCTACCGCCATCAGTAATCAGAAGAAGGGAACCAAGCATGCCCATACCGACCACCGGCCACAGACCACAAAGCGCGCAACGCGCGCGCGCTGTCCTCTGTCCTCTGTCCCCTGTCCCCTGCCTCCTGCCCCCTGTCTCCTGATGCCCGCTTCCCCTCCTTCCCCTCCGGCGGATGAAAAGACCCAGGAACTCCAGCGCGCTTTCAGTCTTTTCAACCAGGTTTCCGTCGAGCTGACCCAAGCCTATGCCGCCCTGCAGAAAAAGGTCGCTTCCCTGACCGAGGAGCTGGCGATCGCCAATGGCGAGTTGCGCCGCCAATACCAGGAAAAGGAAGCCCTGTCCGAACGCCTCGGCCTTTTGCTGAATGCCCTGCCGGCGGGGGTCGTGGTGCTCGACGGCGAGGCGCGCGTGACCGAGGCCAACCCGGCCGCCCGGCAATTGCTGGGCGAGGCGCTGGAAGGGCGGCATTGGAGCGAGATCGCCCGCGCCAACCTCGAACCGAGCGTCACCCTGGGGGAATGGCAATTGGGAGAAAAGCGCCTGAGCCTGGCGGAAAGTCCGCTCGATTCCTCCGGCGGCAAACTCCTCCTCCTGCACGATATTTCCGCCGCGCACCGGATGAAAGCCGAACTGGAAAGAAACCAGCGCCTGGCCGCGATGGGGGAAATGGCCGCTTCGCTCGCGCATCAGTTGCGCACGCCGCTGGCGACCGCCCTGCTTTACGCCGGCAATCTCGGCAAGCCCGATCTTGCCGCCGCCGCCCGGCAACGTTTCGCCGACAAGGCCGTGGCGCAACTGCGCCGCCTGGAACGGCTGATCCAGGATGTATTGCTCTTCGCGCGCGGGGAGAGCATAGGACGCGACCGGATCCCGCTCGGCGAACTGGTGGAAGAGGCGGCGCAGACCCTGGAACCGCTGCTGAAGGAACCGCGGGCCACGCTCCGGATCGACAATCGCGCGCGGGACGTGGTGATCGTCGGCGGGCGCAAGGCGCTCTTCGGCGCTTTGGTCAGCCTCCTGGAAAACGCCCTGCAGGTCACTCCGGCGGGCGGGGTCATTTTCCTCGCCGCGTGGCGCGAGGAAGATCAGGCGCACATCGCCGTCGCCGACCAGGGTCCCGGCATCGACGCCGAGTTGCAAAGCCGCATTTTCGAACCCTTTTTCACCACCAAGAGCCACGGCACCGGCCTGGGCCTGCCGATCGCGCTGGGCGTGGCGCGCGCCCACGGCGGCAGCCTGCAGGTGGAATCGAAAAGAAACGAAGGAGCGCGCTTCGTGCTCACCTTGCCGGTACAATCGCAAACATCGACATGAAGGGAAACCGAGGAAATGAGCGAGGAAGGTCAAAGCGTCCTGATCGTCGAGGATGACCAGGGCTTGCGCGAGGCGATCTGCGACACGCTGGAAATTGCCGGTCGCCCGGTATTTGCCGCCGGCGGCGGCGAGGAAGCCCTCGCCATCCTGCGCCGCGAACGGATTTCCATCGTCATCAGCGACGTGCGCATGATGCCGATGGACGGCATCGCGCTCCTGAAGGAAATCCGCCAGCGCCATCCGCAACTGCCGGTCGTCCTGATGACCGCCTATGCCGACGTCGACCGGGCGGTGGAAGCCATGCGCTCCGGCGCCTGCGACTTCCTGCTGAAACCCTTCGAGCCGGAAGCGCTGCTCGCGCAGATCGACAAATACGCCCTGCCTGCGCCGGGGGAAATCACCGGCGTGATCGCCCACGATCCGGTCAGCCTCAATCTCTTCGGCATCGCCGGGCGGGTGGCGCAGACCGACGCCACCGTCTTGCTGACCGGCGAATCCGGCACCGGCAAGGAAGTCGTCGCTCGCTTCATCCACCGGCATTCCGCCCGCAAGGACGGGCCTTTCGTTGCCATCAACTGCGCCGCCATCCCGGAAAATCTCCTCGAAGCCACCCTGTTCGGCTACGAAAAAGGCGCGTTCACCGGGGCGCAGAGCGCGCAGGCGGGGAAATTCGAGCAGGCGGAAGGCGGCACCCTGCTGCTCGACGAAGTCACCGAAATGTCGCTCGCCCTGCAAGCCAAGCTCCTGCGCGTCCTCCAGGAACGCGAAGTCGAGCGGGTCGGCGGCAAGAAGCCGATTCCCCTCGACATCCGCGTCATCGCCACCTCCAACCGCGACATGCTGGAAGCCGTGCGCCGGGGCGTATTCCGCGAAGACCTCTATTACCGCCTGAATGTCTTTCCCATCCTCATCCCCGCCCTGCGCCAGCGTCCCGGCGACATCGTTCCCCTTGCCCGCCACTTTCTCGTCGAACACGGCAGGCTTGCCGGACGCCCCGCGCTCGCCTTCTCGCCGGAAGCGGAAGCCGCGCTTGCCGCGCACGCCTGGCCGGGCAACGTCCGGGAACTGGAAAACGCCGTCCAGCGGGCGATGATCCTCGCCCCCGGCAACACGATCGGCGCGGAACACCTGACGCCCGCCGCCTCGCCCTTCGCCCTTGCGCCACATTCAGCCGTTGCCTTGAATCCCGCCGCCTGCGTGCCCGAAGCGCCGGAAGAAAAGTTGGAGAATTCCGGGAAAACTGCCGATAATATGAACATGCGCGATCTTGAACGGGAGCACATCCTGCGCGTCCTGGCCGAAGAACACGGTTCCCGGCGGAGCACGGCGGCGCGTCTGGGCATCTCCGAACGCACCCTGCGCTACAAGCTGAAACAATACAGGGACGAAGGCTTTCAGGTCGAATGATCGTTGAACAACCTGGCGCGGTGTTTGCTTATGAACAGGCAAACAGGCAAAACCACCCGGGAAAATAGCGGAGCTTCACCATGGATACGCAAGGTATCGAACAAATGCTTGGACTGTTGCGCAGCACCGCCGCGCAGGCGGCGTCCGGCGCGGGCGCGCATGCCGCCGAAAAGAGCGCGGGCGCGGCAACGGGCACGGATTTCGCGCAGGTGCTGAAAAACTCGATCGACCAGGTCAACAACGCGCAAAAACCAGCGACCCAGAGGGCGGAAAATCTAGCCGCCGGCAATACCGAACAGAACCTGCACGAAGTCATGGCCGCCCTGCAAACCGCTTCCATCTCCTTCCAGGAAATGGTGCAGGTCAGGAACCGGCTGGTCAGCGCCTATCAGGATGTGATGAACATGCAGGTGT
>JAITDH010000126.1 GCA_031282665.1 Zoogloeaceae bacterium
CCCGTGGGCGGCGCGACGAAAGAAGGCCCCGCCCAAGAAGAAGAAATGTTGCTTCTAGAAGACGACTGAAAATTGGAGATCCCATGCCACAGCTTCCACATCAATCCGTATCCGCGACACCCGGCGAAAGCAGGGTATCCACCGTCCTTCTTCTGGATGACGAGGTGCGCATCGTAGACATCCTGCGCCTCATCCTGCGCCCGCACTACCGGGTATTGACCGCGACCGACGGCCACACCGCCCTGCAATTGCTGAAGAACAACCCGGTACAGGTCATCATCAGCGACCAAAGGATGCCGCGCATGACCGGGGTGGAATTCCTGCGCCAGGCGCGCACCATTTCCCCAACAAGCGTGCGCATCCTGCTCACCGGTTTTTCCGACCTGCGGGCCATCATCGATTCCATCAATGAGGGCGAGGTGTTCCGCTTCCTGATGAAACCCTGGGGCAACACCGAACTCCTGGCCATCGTGCGGGACGCGATGGATGTGGCTCGCCAGTTGGAAAGCACGCCCGCCGCTTCGTTCGCCGAGTTGGCAAGCACGACGTGGACACCGGAACCCGCGAAAAAAACCGCTTCCGATACGGCGGGAAAAACACCCGCGGCCTCGCGCCCGTCCGCATCCAGTCCCCAGGGTCACGTGCTCGTCAAGACGACCAACAACACCCTGTTCGAACAAATCCGGCGCACGCAACCAGAATCCATCGGCATTTCCTGGGTCACTTCCCTGGAAGAGGCGCTGGCGTTTCTTTCCCGGCAGAACGTAATGGCGTTCGTCGTGCATTTCGAGAGCGCGGAAACTACCCGCGACGAGGAAGCCATGGCATTCGTCAAGATATTGAAACACAAGAGGCCCACGCTCATGACCATTGCGCTCGTGCGCAACGCCGATGCCTACGACGCGATTTCGCTCATCAACCAGGGCCGCGTTTTCCGCTTTGTCACGCTGCCCTGCAAGGCCACGCAGGTCGGCATCTATATCCAAAGCGCCCTGCGCCAGTCCCAGGCGCTCGCCGCCACGCCGCAATTCCTGGAAACCCAACGCGCCGACGCGATCGACGCCAGCGAAGAAACAAGAACGCCCGGCCTTTTCGAGCGCATCAGCGAAATTTTCCGGCGATGGATCGGGTAGAAAAAAGGACGGGGAAAGGCTTCGTCCCGCGCTGGCCGTAGTGGGCTACGCATGTCGAATTACGCTTCGCTCATCCCTTGTCGCGCGATGCGGCGCTTTGTCCGGACGAGGGGGTTTCCGCCTGCTCCAGCCGCACGATTTTCTCCTTCGGCAGGTACTTGAGCAGGATGTCCTGCAAATGGGAGATGATGATGGGCTTGGAGAGGAAGTCGTTCATGCCCGCCTGGATGAAGCCCGCCCTGGCTTCGTTGACGGCGTTGGCGGTGAGCGCGACGATGATGGAGTGTTCGTGGCGGCCGCCCAGGGCGCGGATGGCGCGGGTGGCGTCCAGGCCGTCGATTTCCGGCATCATGTGATCCATGAAGATGATGTCGTATTCATTGGCGCTCGCCATGTCGATGCCTTCCCGTCCCCCGCTGGCCTGTTCCACTTCTATCCCGTACTTGCCCAGCAGGCCGGCGGCGACGGAGAGATTGACCTGGTTGTCGTCGATGACCAGCACGCGCGCGTTGCGTGTCTGGAAGGCGCCGATCTTCATGCTCTGCTCGCGCGTCACGCTCATGTAGTGTTCGCGCCGGGTGCGTCCGTTGAGGATATCCGCCAGGGTGGTAATCAGTATCGGACGTTCCATGATTTCGCCGAAACCGGCGTTCTTTTCGTTGCTCCATTGCAGGAAGATGAACTGGATGTCCTCGTCCCGGGCGGCGGCCGCTTTTTCTGCCAGCGAGGTGTCCAGCAGGGCATGGCTGAAAATGCCGGAGCGCAGGAGCCGCATGATGTTTTCGGGATCGGTTTCGAAGGTGTACGGCAGCTTCAGGGAAACCAGCATTTCGCCCAGCGCGTCGGCATTGCATTTTTCCGGTTCGTAGCACAGGACGCGGGCGATTTTTTCCGGCGCTTCGATGTGGGCGATGCGGCTCGTGACGCCTTCCTTCCGCTTGCACAGGACATGCCAGGTGAAAATCGAGCCTTTCCCATAGACGCTTTTCACGCCGATTTCCCCGCCCATCAATTCCACCAGCCGCCGGGTGATGGCCAGGCCGAGGCCGGTTCCCACGATGCTGCGGTTCTTGCGGGTATCGAAACGCTGGAAGTCGCTGAAAAGCTTGTCCATGTCCTCTTCGCGGATGCCGATGCCCGTGTCGCGCACGGAGAAGCAGAGCTTCAGCCATTCCTTGTCCCCCTCCGCGAACGGGGCGGCGTCGCTTTCCCTGTCACCCTCCCCTTCCTTGTTTTCCGCTTCTTCCACCCAGACGCGCAGCAGGATGCTGCCTTCATGGGTATATTTGATCGCGTTGTTGAGGATGTTGGTCAGCGTCTGGCGGATGCGCAGGTCGTCGCCGATCAGGGTCAGCGGGATGTCCGGCGAGATGATGGCGGTCAGGATGACCTTCGCCTTGCTGCGGATGCCCATGTTGACCGTATCGTAGATGAAGGACGGAAAATCGAAGGGACGGTAGTCGATTTCCATCCTCCGCGCCTCGATCTTGGAGAAGTCGAGGATGTCGTTGATGATGCCCAGGAGCGACATGGCCGAGTTGCGCACCGTCATGGCCCGCGCGTTCTGGCTGGCGTCCAGGGGATTGGCGAGCATCAGTTCGGTCATCCCGATGATGGCGTTCATCGGGGTGCGGATTTCGTGGCTGATCGAGGCGAGAAACTGGCTTTTCGCCATGCTCGCCTGTTCCGCCGCTTCCTTCGCTTCCATGACCGGCGTGATGTCCATCCATTCGAAGCAGCGGGCGATGCTGGCTTCGGCCATGGGCGAGGAACGCAGGGCGAACCAGCGTTTCTGTCCATTGACCATGGCGAAGAATTCCTTTTCCACGAAACCCTTTTGTTCCATGATTTCCTGGAAAATGGCCTTCAGGTCGCCGCTGGGGAAGAGGTCGAGCAGGGGGCGATGCTGCTTGTAGAGACGCCGGGAAACTCCCAGCCAGTTGGCGAGCGAAACGCTGGTATAGCGCGCCGCCGCCGTGTTGTCGCTGACCAGCATGTAGCTGGGCGTGGTCGCCATGATGGTTTCGAAGGTCTGGCTGTTCTTTTCCAGGTTTTCCAGGCGCCTGTTGATGACGATGAGGGCGCCGTAGAGAAAAACGCAGAATACGTCGTAGATGGGCAGGAAGACGAAGAAGCGGTAGCGTTCCCCGCCTTCGGGCAGGCTCTGCGTCGCCAGCGCGATCGCCACCAGGGCGACGAGATTGGTGAGGGCGGCAAAGAGCGCGAAGCTCCATTTGTCGAGGTAGACGAAGGAAATGAGCGCGGCGCCGACCGGGACGATGGCGTATTCCACGCCGCAACCGGCCTCCACCATGACGAAGGCGTAAGTGAGGACGATCAGGAAAGGGTTGAGCCAGGCGCGGGTATGGCCGGCGAAGCTGCGCCGGGTCGCCCCCAGGAGGGACAGGATGACGACGCCGGAGGCCAGTTGCCAGAGGTCCATGTCCTTCAGGGTCATGCACAGGGAATAGGCCGCGACCATCAGGAAGGTAAAGCGCTCGATGGCGCGATCGCAGATTTCCTCGTGGCTCAGGTCGAAGGGATAGCGCGTTGTCATCATTCCTCCCCTTGCCCGGCGAGCGGGGAAAAATGCGTTTCCAGGTCGACATTTTCCGGGCAGACGAAATCCAGCGCGCAGGGCAGGACTTCGTATTCCATTTCCGTCTGGTAGGAAAATTCCCCGTCCAGGGAGGTGGCGATCAGGTCGCCGGATTGCAGCGTCATGCGGCGGAAGCGGTAATGCTGGATATATTCCGGCCATGCCCGACAGTGTCCGCGCGCGTAGTCGACGGCGATTTTCACGCCGCCGATGCGGGGAACCTGCTTCCAGAGGTAAAGATCCAGCGCCCCGTCGCTGGGGGAGGCGTCCGCGGAGGAATTCAGGCTCCGGCCATGGCAGGAATAGTTGGCGATCAGGGCGCCCAGGTATTCGCCATCCAGCCGGATGTCGCCGTCGAGCAGGATGCTGTAGCGCTGTTCCGCGCCGCGCCACAGGAGGGACGAAAGGCCGGCGTAGAGATGGCAGATGCCCGCGGCCGCCCGATAGCGGCGGGCCAGTTCGCTGCCCAGATGGCTGATCGTCGCTTCCGCGCCGAAAAGGGAAAAGGCCAGCGCGTAGCCGTTGTTGCCGCAGCGGATCACGTCGACGGGCATGACGCGGGCGAAGACGAGGTCGCCGATCGCGTCGAAAAGGCGGGGCCGCCGCCCACCCGGCGAGCAGATGAACGCGTCGTCGCCGTCCCCCAGGCAACAGGCGACCTGCACATTGGGCATTTCCATCGCGCCGTTGATGACTTCGAACAGGGTGCCGACGCCGCCCACCGCGTAGATCCGCACCAGATCGGAAGCGGCCTGGCAGTAGCGCTTGATGAAGCCCACGGCGTCGCGCTGCCAGCGGGTCACGTGGATGTCGTATGCCAGTTGCGGATAGGGGGAGAAACAGGTTTCGATCTCCGCGCGGATTTCCGCGACGCGGCCGACGACGTATTGAGCGGCGGGATTGATGATGAACAGGTGTTTCATGGCGAATCCTTCAATCCATGTTCATGTCGTGCCCCGCCAGCCGGTGCGAGATCATTTCCGCCAGGAAGGAGAGATAGTCCTTGATTTCTTCCGGCGCTTGCCTGTCGAAGTGCAGGAAAACGCCGCCGAGCAATCTTTCCGGAATGCGCAGGGGAAGAACGCAGAGACAATCGTCCGCGTCTTCCCGCCATATCGGCAAGGGAGAGTTTTCCGCCTGCGCGAGCAATATCTGCCAGACCTCCGGGGCGCTGGCCCGCGTTTCGAAACCGCTGTCCCGGTCGTACCACACCGCTTCCCGGATTTCCTGGTTGCCCTGCTCCAGGAGTTGCAGACTCATCCGCCGCGCCCCATAGATGCGGATGAAGCGATGCGCCAGGCGGCGGAAAAAATCCGTCAGGTCGGAAGCGGCGGAAAGATTGCTTTCCACGAACAGATGGAAATCCAGGATTTCCTGCTGCCAGCGCGCCTCTCCGATCTTCCGGTGCAGGATTTCCAGCATCCGGTAGAAAGAGCCGGTGAACTGCCGCATTTCATTCTTGCCGCGCGACACCTGCAGATGGGTGTCGTCCAGGTTCAGGGTGTCCGCGACGCGCGTCATGGCGAGAACCGGGCGGGAAACGAGGCGCGCCATGTAGGAAAAAAGCACGTAGAACATGCAGACGAAGACGAGCATGGACAAAATCGCCACCGTCACGATCGGATACATGGATTCGTAGATGTTCGTCAGCGGCATGGCCGTGACGATCCACAGCGATTCGCGGAAAAACGACAGATCCACCGGGACGAAGGAAACCTGCGCGCCGCCCCCGGCGAGGGCGAAGGTTTCGCGCTCGAAGAGCACCGGCTTTCTCTCCAGCAATGCTTCCTTCACCGCCGCGAGGTTGGTAAACGACAGATCCTCCAGTTTCTTGCCTACATCGCCCACCCGCGGCGCGGCGGTCAATTTCAGGCGGTAGGACAAAATGGCGGAGACGACGCCCGTATCGTCATCGCGCACCAGATCCTCGATGTTGCCGTCCGCCCCCACGCAGCCGATCACCGCGCCATTGCGGAACAGCGGAATGGCGATGGAATAGATGTTGCGCAACCCCTCCCCGATTCCGTAGTCGTGCAGCGTTTCCTCGTTGATGCTGATGTACGGCCGGCGGCTCAATACCGCGCTCCTGTACCAGGAAGACTGGCGCGGATCGTCGAGGATGCTTTCGTCCACATCCGGCGCGACGACGATCTTCTCCTTGCTCTCCCTGTCGCGCACATAGGAACGGATATAGCGCCCGCTCGGCGCGCCGGGATAGCCGTCGCGATCCTCGGCGTCGCGCCCGTCGAAGGCGTTCGGCTCGAAAACCAGCCAGGCGTTGTAGACGCTGCGATTCTGCAACATTCTCTGGATGATCTGCTCGCCATGTCGGCGCGCGTCCGGCTGGTTGGCATCCAGGCGGTTCAGCAGATCCGCCGCCGTCATCGTCGTCAGGCGGACGCTGTCGATCAGGTTCTGCAAGTGCTCTTCGTTGAAACGGATCTTGTTGGCCAACTGCTTGTTGGCGGTTTCCACCTTGTCCTTATAGACCGAATGGACGATGGAAAAGAGCAGGAGGCCGAATACCAGGAAAAACGGTATGGCAATGGAAAGGAAGAGCTTCTTCCAGATGCTTTTCGCATCTTCGCTCATTTCGCGCCCCCTTCGATCATCGCCAGGAGGCTCGCGATCGCCGCGTCCGCCGCTTCGTATTCGATGTTTTCCAGGAAGCCGGAAATTTCCTCCAGCTTCCCGGCGATCCCTGTTTCATCGAGCCTCGGCGCGGCATAGGAAAAGCGCCGGGCGTGCCCCAGGCATTCCTCCGCCGCGGGCAGGTCGTAACCCGCCAGGGACTGGCGGGCGGCCGACAGATCCGCGCGCAGATTCTCGATGCGCCCGCTTTTCAGGGGAGCCGCGGCGGTCTTGGGCAGGATGGCCTGCAACGCCGCCACGAATTCCCGCAGAGCCTCCGCGAAGGCGGGATATTGCTCCCGGCAGCGTTCGAGTTCCGCCGCCTTGGCGGCCAGTTCCAATGCCTGGGCATGTTCGCCCAACTGCTTCGCGCCAATGCCGCGCAAGGCGCCCTTGTTGCCGTGCACCTCCACGGCGAAGGCGCGCACATCGCCCTGGGCAAGCTGCGCGCGCATCTTGTCCAGGGAAGCGCTCAATTCATGGGCGGACAGGGTGAGCATCTCCAGATACAGATCGGCATCGCCGCCCAGCATCTCCAGCGCCTTGGCGACCTCCAGTCCGGGCACCTCCCGCGCCGCCGAAAGCACGGCCGTTTCCGCATCCGCCCGCCGTTCCTGTTTGTCTTCCTGTTCCGCCTGCCTTTGTGCCTTCTCCGTCCTTTCCGCGCCCTTTTCCCTCGCCGCCTTTTCCTCCGCCAGACGCGCCTTGACGCGCAAGGTATCCTGCACCGTCGCGTCCCGACCGCCCTCCTCTCCATGCCGCGCAAAAAAGGATTGCAGGCGTCCGGCGATGAAACGCAGGATACTGTCGTCATGCACGAGGCTCTGCCCGGGACGCAGCATTTCCAGGATGATGTAACCGCGCAACCGTCCATCGACGCGCACCGGCAGGACACAGACCGAGCAGGCCTTCGGCGCGATGAAAAGCAAATCGAGCGCCTGCATGGTATGCGGTTTCAACAGGAGGTAATCCCGGCCTTCGAGATGTTGCGACAAGGCTTCATGCCCCTCGAACTCCGGCGCGTCGGCAAAGGAGCGCAGGTAGAATTCGCCCGCCACGCCGCTCAGGGCGAAAAGCCGGGAGCGTCCCCCGACGAGGAGGAAAAAACGGGCGCTGTCGGCCGCAAGCCGCAGACGCAGCTCGCGCAGGATGCACTTTGCCGCCTCTTCGAAGCAAAGGCTGCGATATATCTGGCGATTGACCGCCAGATGCGCCTCCAGCTTCAGCCGGACGAGGGCGAAGAAGCGCATGCGCAGGCGGAAATGCTGCCAGAGACGATTGAGCGAACGCGCCAGGACGCCGATTTCATCCTCCCGGTCGAGACAGGGCACGGCCCCGGCCTCTTCCAGTTCGCCCTCGCCGACCGCCTCGATCGCCTGGTGAATCTCGCCGAGCGGACGCAGGACCTGGCGGGAAACGAAGAAAAAGAAGGTCGAAAAGGCGAGGAAGGTCATCCCCAGGGCGACCGCGATGGGACGCAGCGCGTTGTATATGGCGGCCGTCACCACGGAAGAAGGCTGCGCCGAATAAAGATAGACCATGTTCCCGCCGACATCCTGCAGGAACACCGGCTTCAGATAGATGAAGGCTTTCTCGTCGAGGAAGCGGGAATATTCGTCCTGCAGGAAAATTTCCTTCCCGTTCCGCATGGCCTCCCGGATTTCCGCCAGGCGGGAAAGCCGCATGTCATCCATCGACATGCCGACCTCGTGGATGTTTTCCGCGAACACGACCAGGCCATCCGCGGAAAAAATCGCGGTCTTGATATTGCTCTTGTCGTTCAGCACCATGTCGCGCACCAGGATGTCGCCGCCCACCACGCCGACCGCCTCGCCATTGTTCAGGATCGGACTGCTCACCGTCACGCTGACGAGCTCGCCCTCGCCCATCCCGTAGTCGTAGGGACTGACGTGGTCGAAATCGTTATAGATCTCCTTCGTCATCAGCGGCTCGGTGTACCACTCGCTCTCCTCGGGATCGTTCAGCGAGGTTTCGTCCATGTCGGGCATCATGATGATGTCCCCTTCATGCTCCTCGCCGCGCGCGTAGGAGCGGACATAGCGCCCGCTCGGCGCGCCGGGGTATTCGCTCGCGTGCGGCGCGTCGCTGCCGTCGAAACGGCCCGGCTCATAGGCCACCCAGGCATTGTAGATATGGTGGTTGTCGAGCATGTTGGCGACGATGCCGTCGCCCACCGAGCGCCGCTCGCTGGCCTGCACGGCGTCCAGATTCTCGAAGGCGGCTGCCGCGCTCACCACCACGGCATGGGTCGTCGAAAACACCCCGTCGAGCATCGCCTCGCTGATCGCGGCCACGCCGCGCAGATTGTGCTCGGCATCCTGCTTCACCCCCCGCACGACACTCCACACGACAGCCAGCGAAAACAACGCGAAAACCAGCAAGAAAAGCGGCGCCATGGTCAGGGTAACCCTGCGCCAGAACAGGCGGCTGCTACCTTTCCTACGCATGGGAAGCGCTTTCCGTCCCATCCGCCGGCGCGCCGTCTTCCTGCTGTATCGTGGCGATGGCGCGGAAATCCGCCTCGTTTTCCCGGAACAGATCGGCCAGGAAAGGATCGAAATGCCCGCCCCGCCCGGCAAGGATGATGTCCCGCGCCGCATCGGGCGTCATCGCCTTCCGGTAACAGCGATTCTCGATCACCGCGTCATAAACGTCGGCGATCGCCATGATCCGCGCGCAGAGCGGAATATCCTCCCCGGCCAAACCCTTCGGATAACCGCTGCCGTCGAATTTCTCGTGGTGTCCCTCGGCAATCATGATCGCGTACTTGAGATAGCGCTGCGTCGGCGTGCGCCGATACATCCGGCGCAGCAACTGCCCTCCGGTGCTCGCGTGCGTCTTCATGATCTCGAATTCCTCCGGGGTCAGCTTCCCCGGCTTCAGCAAAATCGTGTCGCTCACGCTGATTTTCCCGATATCGTGCAAGGGCGCGGCGCGCACGAACATTTCCAACTCTTCCGCCGACAGCGGCATGCCTTCGGGATGCGCCGCCTGCCGCGCCATCAGCGCCTGCCCCAGGATGTCGACATAGCGGCTGGTGCGGATGATATGCCCGCCGGTATCCGCGTCGCGGTACTCCACGATCTCCGAAAAACCATGCACGATGCTGTCTTCCAGCTCGCGCACCGTCTGCTCCAGCGAACGCTGGTAGCGGAAGAAACTCAGGTGGTGGCCGATCCGGTGCAGCAGGATGCGCTTGTCGAAAGGCTTGGTCACGAAATCCACCGCCCCGCACTCCAACCCCCGGATTTCCGAATCCGTATCCCGGCTGGCCGTCAGGAAGATCACCGGAATGTCGCTCAAATGCTCGTTGGCCTTCAAGCGCGCGATCGTCTCGAAGCCATCCATCTCCGGCATTTCGATATCCAGCAGGATCAGGTCGGGACGCTCCTTGGCGCAGATCTTCAACGCCTGCTCCCCCGACTTCGCCAGGATCACGCGATACTCCCCGCCGATCTGTCCAGCAATGTAATTCAGGTTGACCCGGTTGTCATCGACCACCAGTATGAGGCCATTGTTCATGCATCGCATCCCAAGGAAAAGGGCCGAAAACCAACGCAAAGAAACAAATCCTTGCCACCACGGCGCGCATTTCCGCACCGAAGTTGTCGACAATTATAATGCCGGAATGGTCCGGGTTTTTCATTAAATCCGTCTTGCGAATTCACCTATTGCCGCCATGCAAAAAGACAATTGGCCTTCATCCGGCGATTTTCCCCATAATGACCACGTATCGAAC
>JAITDH010000208.1 GCA_031282665.1 Zoogloeaceae bacterium
CGTCCGCGCGTTGCGCAGGGTCATGGAGGGAGTTTCCACGACCAGATGAAGCGGCGCTTCGGGGGCCGGCGATTCCGCGCGGATTACGGGAAAAGGCGCAGGAAAAAGCGCAGGATCGGGCACAGAAACAGGCACGGGATCAGGCCTTGCCCTGTGCCGCGAGCGCCTTGTTTTTCTCGGCCAGCGACTTGATCAGGCCGTCGATGCCGCCCGCGCGGATTTCCTGGGCGAAATTGTCGCGGTAATTCGTGACCAGGCTGACGCCGCCGACGATGACGTCATAGACCTTCCAGCCCTGCTTGGTCTTTTCCATGCTGTAGTCCAACTGGATCGGCCGCCCGCCGGGCTGCACGATTTCCGTGCGAACCAACACATCGGTTTCCTCGGGGCTCATCTTGAAGGGTTTATACACCACCTTCTGGTCGCGGTAGGAGGAAACGGCATTGGCATAGGTGCGCACGAGCAGGTCGCGGAATTGCAGGGCAAGCTCGTTTTGCTGCCGGGTGTCGGCGTTCTTCCAGTCGCGTCCCACGGCAAGCTGGGTCATGTGCTTGAAATTGAAATGCGGCAACACCTTTTCATGCACCAGGGCAATGGTTTTCTTGGTGTTGCCGTTCTGGATTTCCTTGTCCTGGCGCAGGATCTTCAGCACGTCCTCGGTCACGCTCTGGACCAGGGAATTGGGGGCGATTTCCGCGCTGCTTTGCTGGGCGTGGAGACCGGGCGCGACAAAGGCGGCGACGGTCAGGAGTAAACCAGTGAAACCGGTGATTTTTTTCATGATGATTTCTCGCGGGATGGATGGCGTTCAGCGGGGTTCCAGATCGTCCGGCTCTTCCAGCTCGCCCAGGTCTTCCTCGTCGCGCGGTGCCGAGGCGCCATCGCGGATCTGTGCCGCGCGGCGTTGCAGGTAGGCGGCGCGCAGGTAGGCATATTTGTCGAGCGAGGCTTCTTCGAGCACGTGGTCGGCGGGCAGCAGGGAGGCGCGATATTGCATGGCGTTCAGGCCGAGCAGGCTGTTGCGCAATGCCGGATGGTCGTCCGTATGGTGCCAGACCGGGTAGATGTACTGATCCACGCTCCAGCCCACGATGTCGCGCCCTCCGCTGGGGCCGATCAGGGGAATGAAAAGATAGGGGCCGGAAGGCACGCCCCAGACGGCGAGCGTCTGCCCGAAATCCTCGTCGCCTTCCATCAGTTCCATTTCGCTGGCGACGTCGAAAAGACCGAAGATGCCCACGGTGGAATTGACGAAGAAACGCGCCAGGCCCGTCATGCCTTCGTTGCCCTTGCCTTGCAGGAGTGCGTTGCCGCTCTGGCCGACGTCGCGGAAATTGCCGAAGAAGTTGCCCACGCTCATTTTCATGGGCAGCGGAACGGCCGTGTCGTAGCCCCGCGCCAACGGTTTCAGGGCTGCCTTGTCTACGCCTTCATGCACGGCGAACATGGCGCGATTGAAGCCTTCCAGCGGGTCCTTCGCAATGGGCGCCCGTTGTTGCGTGGCGCAGCCGGAAAGCGCCAGCAGCGCCAGCGCGCAAAAAGCGAAAATTGTGCGATGCATGCTCATTGTTTCGTCTCCTGCCCTTCGGCAGCCTTGTTAAACAGGAACTGACTCACCAGTTTTTCCAGCACCACGGCGGACTGGGTCTTGCGAATCACCTCGCCATCCGCGAGAAAACGCTCGTCGCCTCCCGGTTCCAGGCCGACATACTGGTCGCCCAGCAATCCGGCGGTATAGACGGAAGCGAAGGTGTCCCTGGGAAAACGGTATTGGCTGTCGATATGTATTTCCACCAGTGCTTCATAGGTTTCATGATCGAAACGAATGTCCGTTACCCGTCCCACCAACACCCCCGCGCTGCGTACCGGCGCCTTGACCTTGAGGCCGCCGATGTTATCAAAGCGGGCTTCGATCCGGTAAGTGTTTTCCATCCGGATACCGGAAAAGCTGCTCACCTTGAGCGCCAAAAACAACAAGGCGCCAATGCCGATGGCAACGAAAAAGCCGACCCAGAGATCGAGAGCGGAGCGGTTCATGAAGTTCCCCTGAACATGAAAGAAGTCAAGACGAAATCCAGCGCGAGAATAGCCAGCGCGGACGTGACAACGGTGCGGGTAATGGCGCGGGAGACGCCTTCCGCGGTCGGTTCCGAATCGTAGCCTTCGAAAACGGCGATCAGGGAGACGGCGACGCCGAAGACGAAGCTCTTGCAGATGCCGTTCCAGACATCGTAGCGAAAGTCGACCGAAGCCTGCATCGACGACCAGAAAGCGCCATCGTCGACGCCGATGAAAACGACGCCGATCAGCCAGCCGCCGAAAATGCCCATGCTGGAAAAGAGCGCGGCGAGGAGCGGCATGGAAATGACGCCACCCCAGAAGCGCGGCGCGACGACTCTCGACACCGGGTCGACCGCCATCATGTCCATGGCTTCCAATTGCTCGGTCGCCTTCATCAGGCCGATTTCCGCGGTAATCGCGGAACCGGCGCGGGAAGCGAACAAGAGCGCCGCCACCACCGGCCCCAGTTCCCGCAGGAGGGAGAGGGCCACCATGGTGCCCAGGGCCTGCGCGGAGCCGTAGCGTTGCAGGATTTCATAGCCTTGCAGGCCGAGCACCAGGCCGACGAAAAGGCCGGAAACCAGGATGATGATGAGGGAAAGCACCCCCGCGAACCAGATTTCCCGCAGGGTCAACCGAAACCGCACGAGCGCCGTCGTGGAGCGCAGGAGCACGGCGATGAAGAAACGGCTCGCGTAGCCGAGCCGCAAGGCGCGGGCGACGACCTGCGCGCCGAGAAAGCGCAGGAAACCGGCCACGCCGTTTACCACGCCATGCACGATCCGGCTCATGCCGCGCTCCCCGCGGCAGCCATCCCGAAATCCGCCGCCATGCCCGGCGCGGGGAAATGGTAGGGCACCGGGCCGTCCGCCGCCGCCGTGACGAATTGATGCACGAAGGGATCGCCGGAAGCGCGGATTTCATCCGGCGTTCCTTCCGCCACCACCTTGCCCGCGGAAATGAAATAAATGTAATCCACCATCAGCAGGGATTCCTGCACGTCATGGGTCACCATGATGGAAGTCGCGCCCAGCGCGTCGTTCAAGCGTCGGATCAACTGCCCGATCACGCCGAGGGAAATCGGGTCGAGGCCGGTAAACGGCTCGTCGTACATGATGAGCGCCGGATCGAGCGCCACCGTCCGCGCCAGCGCCACGCGGCGCGCCATGCCGCCGGAAAGCGAATTGGGCATCAGATCCCGCGCCCCGCGCAGCCCCACCGCCTGCAATTTCATCAGCACCAGATCGCGGATCAGCGCCTCCGGCAGATCGGTATGCTCGCGCAGGGGAAAAGCCACATTGTCGAAAACGGAAAGATCCGTAAATAGTGCGCCGAACTGGAAGAGCATCCCCATCCGTTTCCTGAAGGCGTAAAGCTGCGCGAGATTCATCGCGCTGACCTCCTCGCCCGCCACCGCCACGCTCCCGGCGGTGGGCCGCAGTTGTCCGCCGATCAGGCGCAGCAAGGTCGTCTTGCCGCACCCCGACCCGCCCATGATGGCCACCACGCGCCCTTTTGGAATGCGCATGTCGATCCCCCGCAGCACCGGCTCGTCGCCGTAATCGAAGCGCAGGTTCTTGATATCGACCAGAATATCGTCGGACATGGAGTGTTTCTCG
>JAITDH010000242.1 GCA_031282665.1 Zoogloeaceae bacterium
CGCACCTGAGCCAGGGACAACGACAACTGGTGTGCCTGGTGCGCGCCTATCTGGCCGATCCCGCCGTGCTCGTGCTGGACGAGGCAACCTCGGCGGTCGACATCCATACCGAACAGCGCTTCCAGAAGGCGCTGCGCCGCCTCTGCCGGGGACGTACCGCCATCGTCATCGCGCACCGTCTGGCCACCATCCGCGACGCCGACCGAATCGCGGTCATCCGCGCCGGACAGGTGGTTGAAACCGGCGCGCACGATGAATTGATTACGGTGGCGGACGGGCATTATGCCGCGCTGTACCGTTCTTATGAAGCAGAGGATAGAGGACAGAAGACAGAGGACAGAGCGGCGCTGCGCGCCTTTGGAATCAGTAGTCAGTAGTCTGAACGGGAGCGCATCACGCCAAACACGCGACCACTGATTACTGACTACAAAGCGAGCGTAGCGAGCGCTCTGTCTTCTGTCCTCTGTCTTCTGAACCCCAACCCCACCAAAAGGACTTCGACATGAAAAACATCTTCAAACCCTTTATGGCACTGGCGCTGGCCTTTGCGCTTGGCATGACGCTTTCCCTTTCATCCCCCGCCCACGCGGAAGCCTGGCCGGAGGCGGTGCGCATCGGCGTCATCGCCTCCATCGACAAGGCGGGCAACACGGTCATGGCGGGCACCTCGCCGCTGGTGGATCGCGTCATCAAGGAAGGCTGGCTGGAAAAGGAATTGACCCAGCGCGGCATCAAGCTGGAATGGTATCCGCTCGCGGGCAACGCGGGCACCGGCTCTGTCACCAACGAAGCCTTCGCCTCCGGGCGCATCGACTTCGCCAACTATGGCGACCTGCCCTCCATCATCCTCAACGCGGGCGGCGTCCGCACCCATGTGGTCGTGCCGAGCGGACGCGGCAGCGACATGACGCTCCTGGTGCCGGTGAATTCCAAGATCGTCTCCATCCAGGAACTGAAAGGCAAGCGCGTCAGTGTGCACAAGGGCCGTCCCTGGGAACTGGGTTTCATCAAGGCGGCGGAATCGGCGGGGCTGACCTACAAGGACTTCCAGATCTTCAACATCAACCCGCAGGCCGGCGCCGCCGCACTCGCCTCCGGCAAGGTGGACGCCCATTTCGACATCGGCGGCGAACTCCTGCAACTCAAGGGCATCGGCCGGATCATCTGGGATACGAAGGGTAAACCCCTGCATTTCAAGATGCGGGCGGAATTGTGGGGGGCGCGCGCCTTCACGGAAAAATATCCCGAAACGACGCAACTGGTCGCCACCGCCTACATCAAGGCGGCGCACTGGGCGGCGCAGGAGAAAAACCGCGACGAGATCATCCGCATCGGCACACGCACGGGCACGCCGGAGGAAGTCGTGCGGAAAAACTACGACGATCCGACCCTGGGCTGGAAAGACCGCTGGACGCCGCTTTTCGACCAGGTGGTTTACGACCACTACCGCGAAGTCACCGCCTTCGCCCGCGCCCACAAACAAATCCGGCGCGACGTGGACGCCAATGAACTGCTCGAACCGAAATTCGTGCGGCAGGCGCTGAAAACCTTGAAGCTGGAGGATTTCTGGACGCCCGCGGAAACGGCGGAAAAAATTACGAAAGCGACGAAAGAAGCGACGCCGACCGCCGAACCTACGAAGACTGCCGGGAAAACGAATACCGCAGCGAAGACGAGCAGCACAGGCAAGCGCGCGCCATGACGCTTCCCGCTTCCGGACCGCTCGCCCGACCCGGACGTTTCGCCGCCGCCTTCATCTTCCTCTCGCTCACGAGCGGCGTCACCATCGGCATGAACAAGATCCTGGTGACGCTGATGGCCTTGCGGCTGGAGGCGGAAGCCTGGCAGATCGGCCTGCTCATCAGCGCGGAAAGCCTTTCGATGATGCTGATGTCGCTCCCGGCGGGAGTGCTCATCGCCCGCTTCGGCGCGCGGCCCGTCTATGCCGTCGCCAGCCTCGCCGCGATGTGTCTCTACCCGCTGGTCGCCTATGCGCCGAGCTGGTACGCAGCGGCGGGATTCCTCTTCCTGGCGGGCGTCTGCATTCCCTTCCGGGTGGTATCCATGAACACCTCCTGGCTGGAACGCCTGCCGGAACTGGGCTCCTCCCGGGGCGGCTGGTATCGCGGGGCGTTGATGCTGGGCATCGGCCTTCTCGGTCCGCTGGCGGGCAATTTCACCGCCGACCGTTTCGGCGTGCGCGGTAGCTACTGGATCACCAGCGGCTTCTTCGCCTTCATGGCGGGCTATGGTTTCCTCACCCTTTCGCGGACGGCCTCTCCCAAGCGCGAAGGCATGCTGCGCGGACTTGCCGCCATGCTCGGCCAGTTGCGCGACCCGGTGGTGCGCGAAGTGTGCCTGTTCGACGGCATGGCGGGCATCGTGCGTGGCTTCCTGGGCACCTTCGCCATCGTGATTGCCGTGCGCGTCTTTCACTGGAGCGAGCCGCAGGCCGTCATGGTCGTCGTCGCGGAGGGCGCGACCTTCGTCTTCACCCTCCTCGTCCTGGCGCCTTTCGCCTTCCGGTTGGGCGAAAAAAGGATGTACGACCTGGGCCATATCGGCCTGCTCGCGGGGCTGGCGATCCTCGGCCTCACCCGGTACGGCGGCCTGCTTTTCGTCGGCGCGATCCTGCACGCGCTGGGACAGGGGATGAACCAATTGGTCAATATCGCGCGCGTTTCGCGTTGCGACGGAAACAAGGGACACATTTCCGGCCTGCAAACGATGGTGAGCATGGGCGGCGGCTTCGCGGGCGCGGCGGTGGGCGGCCTGTTGAGCAAGGGTATGGCCCTGCAGGACGTGTTCCTGCTCTGGATACCGGCCTGGCTGGCGATCTGCCCGGGAACGCGGCGGCTCCTGAAGCGCGGCGTGGAATACCTGCGTAGGTTTTGTAGGTTGGATTAGCGCAGCGTAATCCGACAATTCGTTCATTATCCGGCGCTTGCGCCGCTATTTTGATTGGCGATGCTTCGTTGATTGGCGATGCTTCGCATCGGCATGGTTGAAATGTCGGATTACGCCTTCGGCTAATCCAACCTGCAAGACCCAACCTTGTCGGGTTTGCCGCCGGGATGGGTGTAGCAGGTATCAACAGGACAGGCTTCCATCAGCCGGGATGCTGCCCTGCCAGCAAGAATCTGTTGGCAGGGCAGCAGCGAAGCCGTCAGGTTTTCTCCGCCCGCTCCATAACTATCTGTATTTGAATGGGAATTCCCTCCATGCCGACGGTGGCACAAAAGCTGCTGAAAGGAGGGCGTATGGAAATTTCATTCCATTCCTCATTCGATCATACAAGGAGTTCTTTCATGGCAACAGAATTCATCTGGCAGCTTCCGGTCGCGGGCGATGGCCGTTACGGCAACGCGAACGCGGTCCGGCGTGGAGAACGCGCCGAGTCGGCGCTTCCGGCATTTTCCCCCGGCGTGAGCGACCCGCGCGGCGATAGATTCAATTATTTCGATTATCTGCATCAGGTGGCGCGCGCCGCCGATCTCGCCGGTTTCGACGGTTTGCAGGTGCCGGACGATCCCAGCGCGGATGAATCCTGGATCGTATCGGCCTACGCGGCACGCGCCACGCAGCATGTCAGGATCCTGGTCGAGTTTCCGGCCTCGCGTGGTTCCTCGGTGTTCGCCGCGAAGAACGCGGCTTCCTTCCAGCGTTTCAGCCAGGGGCGCTTCGCCTGGCAGATCGGCCTGGGCGGCAACGAGCCGCAGCGCCGCTGGTATGGCGACCATGTCGCGGATACCGATCTCCTGTCGCGCATCGAGGAATTCGTCACCGTGGCGCGCGGCGTGACCAGCGTGACGGACGGCAAGAAATTCAGCTTCGCGGGCCGCTTCTTCGAGGTGCTGGATGGCGGCTTCGAAGGGCCGTTGCGCGCCTATCCGCTGCCGCCGGTCTATCTTTCCGGCGCGAGCGAAGAGGCGCTGGTCCTGTCGTCACGGGTCGCCGATGTGCATATCTTCGATGCGCAGCCCGTGGCGCAGTTGCGTCCGGCCATCGCCCATCTGAACGCGCTGGCGGCGCAGGAGGGCCGCAAGGTGGCGGCCGGGTTGCGCATCGACCTGCTGGCCCGGGAAACCTTGCGGGAAGCCGTGTTCGACGCCCGCCGCTATCTGGATCAGTCCGGCACGCGGCAGGCCGGCGATCCGGTGCTGGGCTCGAACTACTGGCCCGGCCTTTCTTCCGGACGCAACGGCGCGGCGGCTTCCCTGTTCGGCGATTACGAGCAGGTGGCGGCGCGGCTTGCCGGGTATGCGGAAGCGGGCATCGAGAGCTTCATCCTCGGCGCTACGCCGCATCTGGAGGAAGCTTACCGCATCGGCGAACTCGTTCTGCCCGCCGTGCGCAACGCCGCCATCGCCGAACGCCGGCTGGCGGCCTGACCCTGATTTCATTCATTTGGAGTTTTCACATGAGCATCGACATTTTCTGGCGGATTCCCACGCATGGCGAGCCGCGTCATCACCGTTCCCGCACGCCCTATCGTGGCGACTGGTTCCCCGGCGACGAAACCCGCCGTGAACCGTCGCTCGGCGGCGGTGGCGAGGATGGCTATACCTATATCGACTACCTGGCGGAAGTCGCCCATGCCGCCGAGATTTCCGGCTTCCAGGGCGGCCTGATCCCGACCTTCCCGAGCACGGAGGAACCCTGGGTCATCGCGCCCTTCCTGGCGCGGGAAACGCGCACCTTCCGCTTCATGATTCCCTTCCAGCCCGCTTTCCAGAATCCCGTCCTGGTCGCGCGCGCCACCGCCAGCCTGCAACGCGCCACCGGCGGCCGCGCCCTCTACAACATCATCAGCGGCGGCGGCGGTCCGGAACAACTGTGGTGGGGCGATTCGGTCGCGCATGACGACCGTTACGCGCGCACCACCGAATTCCTCGACGTGCTGCGCGGCGTCTGGAAGGGTGGCCCCTTCTCCTATCGGGGCAAGTTCTACCAGCTCGAGGACAGCGGCCTGCCCGATCTCCTCGCGCGCGAGGATTATCCGGAAATCTATTTCTCCGGCTCTTCCGACGCCGCGCTGGCTTCCGCCTCCCGGCACGCGGATTACTACCTTTCCTGGCTCGAGCCTTTCGCGCAGTTGGGTGAGAAGTTCGACCGGGTGAAGGAGAAGACCGCTGCGCTGGGCCGCCGGATCAAGGCAGCCGTGCGGGTCGATATCGTCGCCCGGCCGACCGAGGAGGAAGCCTGGCGGGAAGTGGAACGCGGCTTCGAGAATATCGACAAGACGGTCTGGGAGCGTTACTACGCCACGATCAACAGCGAATCGGTCGGCGCGGCGCGGCAGCGATCCTATCGTCCCACCACCATCAACAGCTACCGCGACCTCATCATCGAGCCGAACATCTGGTCGGGCTTCTCGCTTTTGCGCGGCGGGCAGACTCAAGGCATCGTCGGCAGTTACGAGCAGGTGGCCGAACGGCTCGACCAACTGGTGCGTCTCGGCGCGGATGCCTTCATCCTGGCGAGCACGCCGCATCTGGAGGAAGCCTATCGCGTCGGCGAGGAAGTCCTGCCGCTGGTGCGCGGGCGTTCCGAAGCCAGGCTGCGCGAAGTGGCGTGAAAGGTGACGTGAAGCGTTGACGTCCGGCACCGAATGCCAAGCCGGACGTCGTTGCCTTTTTTCGGAGAAAAGTGAATGTCCCAACAGCCCCACCATGACGCGCCTTCCGTCCAGGACGACCGGACGATCTGGTTTACCCGCTGCCCCGTGCCGACCGCGACTGGCCTTGCCTGGCGGCTGGGCTGGCTGGAAAGGGAATTCGCCCCCGACGGCGTGCGGGTCGCGCCCTTGCCCGCGAAACTGTCGCGCCATCACTACGAGCACGGGATCAAAAGCCTGATCCGCGAGGGCGGCGCCCTGCTGGCCCTGGCGGCGCGCGCGCAGGGCGCGCGAACCCGCCTGATCGGCCTGACCTGGATCGACGAGTGGCAGGTGATCCTGGCCAGGCCGGATTCCGGCATCGAACGGCCCGCCGACCTGAAAGGCAAGCGGCTGGCACTGCCCGCCTTCGTGCAACACACCATCGCCGCCCACGCGCGCGGCAGCAGCATCGCGCGCGGCATGAGCCTGCAAGGCTACAAGGGCGCCCTGGCCTCGGCGGGGCTGACGCTCGACGACGCGCGTTTCGTGGAGGTCGCTTCCGGCAGCGGACGAGGCGGGCGCGGCAGCGATAAGCTCTGGCAGGGAGTGGCGGCGCTGCGGGCGGGCGAGGTCGATGCCGTCTATGTCAAGGGCGCGCGCGCCGTGGCCGCCGCCAGGGCGGCGGGCGCGGTCGTCGCCATCGACCTCGACGCCCTGCCGCGCCACTTCCGGGTCAATAACGGCACACCGCGCCCAATCACGGTGCATGAGGATTTGCTCACCCGCCACTTCGACCGTCTCGTCCGCTTCCTCGCGCAGACGCTGAAGGCCGCCGATTGGGCGGCGGGACATCGCGCGGAGGTCTACGCGATCCTGGAGGACGAGACCGGCGCGGATAGCGACGGGGTGATAACGGCCTACCGGCACGATTTCCAGCATGCCTTCCGCCCCGATCTTTCCCGCGAGCGGCGCGAGCTTCTCGCGATCCAGAAGAATTTCATGCTGCTGCACGGTTTTCTCGACCGCGATTTCAGCCTGGACGACTGGATCGACGAGCGCCCGTTGGCGGCGGCGCGCGCCCTGCTGACGCAGCGAGGCGATCCCGGCAGCCCGGACGACGAGTGGCGCGCGGCGGCCTGAAAACTGACCAGAGCGGGCCTGAACGGGCCCAAGCGAACCAGGGGCGCGGGTTTGCATTTTTCATCCGGGACGAGTCCCCCGCCACGCGGCCGGTTGCCGCGCTCTTTCAAGTATTGGAGTGTTTTTCATGAGCGAAACTTTGCAATTGTCGCCAGCGGCGCAGGAATTCGTCGCCGGCGTCAAGGCGGATGGGGAAAAGGCTTTCCGCGTCCTGCGCGAAACGGGCACGACGACGGCCTTCGGAACGGTCGGCTTCGTCGTGCGGATTCCGGGCGAGAACAAGCTGGTGGTGGTCAACGACCCCGGCCCCTGGAACCGCGGCGAGAGCGTCACCCCCGCCATCTACGACCTGGACGGCAAACTCCTCGGCGGCGGCAAGGGACTGGGCGGCGACAACCGCTACGCCAAGCTCTTCCGCGTGCGTCCGGAAATCACCGTCATTTCCCACGTGCATACCCCCTATGTCGCCGTCTGGGGACAGACGCACCGCACCCTGCCCATCACCTACGTGGCCTTCCAGCGCCATCATCTCCTGAAGGAGATCCCGATCTACATCGACCGCCGCCAGGATGAGGTGGATTTCATCATCGAGAAGATCGAGGAGAATCCGCACAACACCGCCATCCTCGAAGCCAACGGCGGCGGCACCGTCTGGGGCAGGAAGGGAATCCGCGAGCATGTGGAAAACATCATCCTGTTCGAGGAGGCGGCGCAGCTCGCCACGCTTTCCGAACTGGTCGGCGGCCCGCGCACCTTTGGCGCGGGCGTCCTGTGGCGCAACTGGCACATGACCGGACTCTACGAGGAAGGCAAGGCGCTGGGGCTGGTGCCCACCGACGATTTGCGCTGGAACGGCGGCAAATGAGAGACTGACGACGGCGGGGATGACTCCCGCCGTTTTGAATTTTCAACCTACTGCATTTCAACCCACTGGAGTCCTGCCATGAGTGAACGTCAAGCCGAACGGGAGATCGCCTCCCTTTTCCTGGAACGCTGGTCGCCCCGCGCCTTCGATGAAACGGAGATCAGCGAAACCGACCTGCAACGCCTCTTCGAAGCGGCGCGCTGGGCGCCTTCCGCCTACAACGCGCAACCCTGGCGGTTCGTGTATGCGCGGCGGGGCACGCCCCATTGGGAAACCTTCCTGGATTTCCTGATTCCCTTCAACCGGGATTGGGCGCGGCGCGCTGGCGCGCTCGTGTTCGTGTTTTCCGAACGGAAGTTCCTGCAACCGGGCAAGACGGAAGCCATCGAAACGGGCTTCGCCTCCTACGATACCGGCGCCGCGGTGGGCTTTCTCGCCTTGCAGGCAAGCTTTTCCGGCCTCCACGCGCACATCATCGGCGGTTTCGACGGGGCGCGCATCGTCGAAGCGCTGGGCGTTCCCGAAAATTTCAAGCTGGAAAGCGCCATCGTGATCGGGCGCAAAGGCAACCCGGCGGTATTGCCGGAGGGCCTGCAAGCGCGGGAATTCCCCAGCGGGCGCAACCCCCTGCAAAGCTTCTTCGCCGAGGGAAAATTCGGATTCTGAACGCATCCGGGTCGGGCGGCAATGTGGTTTTGGTTGGTTTTTGTAGGTTGGATAAGCCGAAGGCGTAATCCGACAATCGTTCAATACCGGCGCTTGCGCCGCTGTTCTTTGATTTGCGATGCTGCGCATCGGTGTGGTTGAAATGTCGGATTGCGCTTCGCTTATCCAACCTACGAAACCGACGCCACGTCCCCCTCTGTTTTGCCAGGCCGGGAAAAATTAAACCCGCCGGCTCTCGTGTCATGCCCCGTCGATTCCCGCCAAGCCGTAGGTTGGATCAGCCGAAGGCGTAATCCGACAATCGTCCATTATCGGCGCTTGCGCCGCTGTCTTAGGTTTGCGATGCCATGCATCGTGGGGCACGAATGTCGGATTACGCTTCGCTTATCCAAGCTACAACGCATTGTTTTCCATCTATTTCTTGTTTTTCCCGATGATTCATTTCCAGCCAAAACAATTACATGAATGAATCGCCCTGTTATTTATCCAACAGGGTCTGTTGATATTTCAACAGACGGGTTCCCAAGCCCTACAATATCGAGATCCAAAGATATATGCATTATTGTGCTATATAAAGCCGAATAAATTCTTTCTCCATTCGTTGTCCAGTGACTACCATTCCTCCATAAAAAGAATAAAGCCCTGTCTCTCATGGAGAAAGAAGTCATATGGTGAATTATTCTTCAGATTCGGGCTCGCTGTCGCTATCGCTTGCCGAAGACGAAACCGACCCACTGGGCGACGGTTCCGATATCGGCTCCGATCCCGACCTCGAACCCGGCGCCCTCGATACGGGTGATTTTCCCGCCGTCGTTCCGAACGGGCGTTCTGCTCATGGCCCCGTCCATGGCCAGGGCGGTGTGCTGACCTTCCGGGAACCGCATGCGTTCTCGCTGAGTATCCGCGCCAAGGCGCTGGTGTTCGAAGATCCCAAATCTCGCCAGATCCAGGAACGCATCGCGCGGCTCGCGCCATGCGACGCCAGCATCCTGATCCGCGGCGCGACCGGCACCGGCAAGGAACTGGTGGCCCGCTACATCCACGCGCAAAGCCACCGCGCGCGAAAACCCTTCCTCGGCGTCAATTGCGGCGCGATCGCGGAAAACCTGATCGAGACCGAACTGTTCGGCTACGAGCGCGGCGCGTTTACCGGCGCGACGGTCTCCCGCGCGGGCTGGTTCGAATCCGCCGACGGCGGCACGCTCTTCCTCGACGAAATCGGCGACCTGCCACTCAACCAGCAGGTCAAGCTGTTGCGCGTGCTCCAGGAGCGCGAAGTCGTGCGCGTGGGATCGCGGCGGCCCGTTCCCGTCAATGTCCGCCTGATCGCCGCGACCAATGTGGATCTGGAAGAAGCCGTGGCCGCCGGGCGCTTCCGCGAGGACCTGTATTACCGCCTCAAGGTCGCCATGCTCCACCTGCCGCCCCTGCACGAGCGCCCGGGCGACATTCCCGTGCTGCTCAACCACTTCATCCAATATTATTCGCAACGCCTGTCATGCCGGGGATTTTCCGTCGCGCCCGCGACGCTGGAACAGCTCGTCGCCTATCCCTGGCCGGGGAACATCCGCGAACTGGAAAACGCCGTGCACCACGCGCTGATCGTCTGCCGCGACAAGTCGCTGCGCCTCGAGGACTTCGGCCTGGCCGCCATGCCCCCTTCTTCCGCGACTGCCGCCGCCGCGCACGGTCATCCGTCGCTGGAGGCGGCGCTGCTGGACATCTACGCCGGACGTTCGAGGGATGACACCGTTTCGATCGACGAACAGATCGAGAAGACCATCATTTCGACCGCCTTCGAATACAGCCACCGCAACCAGTCCGCGACCGCGCGCCTGCTGGGGGTCACCCGCAACGTCGCGCGCACCCGCTTGCAACGCTTCGGATTCATCGACGATTGATTTTCGGGCGGTTGGTTGCCGGAATTGCTGGAATTTCAGCAGGTCGTCGCCTATGAAAAATAAAAACCCTTTGAAATCAATCCATTGGATGCTGGACTGATTTTTGCAAACCTTGTCTCGCCATGCTCAAACAATGCAAAAGGAGACAAGACATGCGCGAAGTATTGGACACCCTCTGGTATACCCGCTGTCCGGTGCCGACCGGACTGGGCATTGCCGTGCAGAAAGGCTGGCTGGACGCCAGCTTCCGGCAGCGGAACACCCGTATCCGCTCGCTCCTGGATTCCGAGGATCTGGCGATCCGGGAATCCCATTTCGACCATACCCTGCGCAACTCGGTGCGCCACGGCGGCAGCATCCCCGCCCTGTGGGCGCGTTCGGTAGGGAGCGAAACCCGTCTCCTGGGGCTTTCCTGGCTCGACGAGACACAGCGCATCCTGACCCTGCCGGATTCCGGCATCCGCACGATCAAGGACCTGCGCGGCCGCCGTTTCGGCCTGCCGCTGCGCGCGGATGTGCCGATCGATTTCCCTCGCGCGCAGGCCCTGCGCGGCCTGGAAAATGCCCTGCGTCTCAAGGGGCTGGCGGTGGGGGATGTGGAGATCGTGGATTTTCCGCTTGATGCCGGTTTCGGCGGCACGACAGGCGGCAACCTGTTCGGCCCCGCGCGCTCCGGCGGCCAGAACGCCGAACTGCTCGGCCTCCTGCGCGGCGAGGTGGATGCCATCTTCCTGAAGGGCGTGCTGGCGGTCGAATTCGCGCATCATTTCCGGCTGCGCACCGTGATCGACACGGGCGCGCATCCCGATCCGCTGGTGCGCGCCAACAACGGCACGCCGCGCACCCTGAGCGTGGATCGGCATCTGATCGAGCACCATTTCGACGCTGCGGTGCTGCTCCTCGAACAGGTCCTGCGGGCCGAGGTCTGGGCAAGCAGCCATGCCGAGGAAACCCGGCGCTTCCTGGCGCTGGAATCCAACAGCAGCGAACATTGGGTCAGCCAAGCTTACGGCGAGAACGCCCATCTCGGCCTGCGCACCGAACTGGCGGAAAACGCGATCCACGCCCTGCAGGATCTGGCGGATTTCCTCTATCGCTGGAATTTCATTCCCACGCCGGTCGACACGAGCGAATGGATCGACGCGCGCCCCCTGGAAGAAGCCGGCCGAACGGCGCGCGACACCCTGGA
>JAITDH010000253.1 GCA_031282665.1 Zoogloeaceae bacterium
CTTGCGCGACCAAGAGAGCGTCTTTTGTGCCGTATATCCTGTCCGGCGCGTGACGCAGGGGATGGGGCGGACGATTGATGAACCAGATGACGCCGGTCATGACGGCGAACAGGAGCACACTCATATGCCCCGCCAAGGCGTCCTCCATATAGAGCGCGGTTACGAAGAAAAATACCGCGAATTCGCCCTGGATCCGGTCAAAGAATCCCACCCTTTTCAATTCCTCGTTTTTATCGAACAGCAGGGTGCGGCCATCCTGGGTTCTTTCCCGCACCGTCTTTCGCGGCCTTCCCCTGGGGCTGAACCAGCGATGAAAGATGATGCCCACGATCGAGAGCGTGGCAAGCGCGGCCAGCCAGGCGAATCTGGAATCCTCGGTGAAAAATCCCCAGAGAATGCCCAGAAATGCCAGCATATAGACGGTTGCGAGAACGATGTTGCGCATTTTCTATGCTCCGTATTCCCTGTATTCGTCGAGGCGGCGGGAGGCAAAAATGGCGGCGGCCCGGATGACTGCAACAACCATGGTCATGAGAGTTCCTCCTGAAGTGATATGTTCATGATGCCAGGCATGGCATCATATGTCTAGGATTTTTATGTCCAGTTTCGTCATTTTGTTTTAAAAAAACAAAATGCGGGAGCGGGAATCGGATGCGTCGCGTCAAACCATTCGTCATTCTCAGGGCCGCGGCCCGTGGCAATCATCCAGAGGGACTTTCAGCCTGCCTTGCCGTTCTCCGTCGCCTGGATTGCCACGGCGCTGCGCGCCGGAGAATGACGAGGTTACGGGTGCACACTCCGGCGCGCGGTCTGGGCATATATAGATATAGCCAAACGGTCTTTGATTACATTTGCTCCCCTGTTACGGTAACGAAAGTCAAGACGGCTTTCTTTCATAGGAGACACAACCATGAGCCTGTTCAACAGCAATGCCCAAACGATCGGGCGTTCCCCCCTGGTGCAACTGACCCGCGTGACCGACGGCGCGGGCGCGACGGTGCTGGCCAAGATCGAAGGCCGCAATCCCGCCTATTCGGTGAAAGACCGTATCGGCGTGGCCCTGGTCGAAGACGCGGAAAAAAGAGGGCTGCTCGGCCCCGGCAAGGAACTGGTGGAGCCGACTTCCGGCAATACCGGGATTGCGCTTGCCTTCGTGGCGGCGGCAAAGGGCATTCCGCTCACCCTCACCATGCCGGAGACGATGAGTCTCGAACGGCGCAAGCTCCTCGTCGCCTTCGGCGCCAAGCTGGTCCTCACCGAAGGGCCGAAGGGCATGGCGGGCGCGGTGGCGAAGGCCGAGGAAATCGCCGCCTCCAATGCCAAGTACGTGCTGCTGCAACAATTCAAGAATCCGGCCAATCCGGCCATCCATGAAAGCACGACCGGCCCGGAAGTGTGGGAAGACACGAACGGCAAGGTAGATATCTTCGTGTCCGGCGTGGGCACCGGCGGCACGATCACCGGCGTTTCCCGCTACATCAAGCAAACGAAGGGGAAGGCCATCCAGTCGGTGGCGGTGGAGCCGGAAGCCAGCCCGATCCTGACGCAGAAAAGAGCCGGACAGCCCCTGAAACCCGGCCCGCACAAGATCCAGGGCATCGGCGCGGGTTTCGTGCCGGATACCCTGGACCTGTCGCTGGTCGACGAAGTCGAGCGCGTCAGCAATGAAGATGCCATCCTGTATGCGCGGCGGCTGGCGAAGGAAGAAGGCATCCTCTCCGGCATTTCTTCCGGGGCGGCCGTCGTGGCGGCGGTCAGGCTGGCGAAAAAGCCGGAAAACGCGGGGAAAACCATCGTGGTCATCCTGCCCGACTCCGGTGAACGTTATCTCTCCTCGGTGCTCTTCGAAGGCGTCTTCGACGAAACCGGAACGGCGGTTGCAATATAGCTTTCCGTACGAGACCTCCCACGCTATTCCACACTATGGCGCTGCTCACCCCAGCGCCATAGATGTGTTATGCTTCCTAGAATTTTTCAACAGACTCGAACTCGATGGAAATACTGGATTTGGTTGGCAATACCCCGCTGCTCGCCCTGCCTGCCGTGTCGAAGAATGTGGCGGCGAGGGGTGTTTCGCTCTTTGCCAAAGCGGAGTTTCTCAATCCGTCGGGATCGTGCAAGGACCGTGCCGCGAAGGCGATGATCCTGAGCGGGCTGCATGAAGGGTTGCTCACGCGGGGCAAGACGATCATCGACGCGACGAGCGGCAACACCGGCATCGCTTACGCGATGATCGGCGCGACGCTTTCCTTTCCGGTAAAGATCTACCTGCCCGCCAACGCCAGCATCGAACGCAAGGGAATGATCCGGCATTACGGCGCGGAAATTGTCGAGACAAGTCCGCTGGAAGGCTCGGACGGCGCCTATCGGGCGGCGAAGGAAGAATTCGCGGCGCATCCCGGCAAGTATTTCTATCCCGATCAATATCACAACGACGCGAACTGGCAGGCGCATTACGCGACGACCGCGCCGGAAATCTGGGCGCAAAGTGAGCAGAAGGTTACCCATTTCATTTGCGGGATGGGCACTTCCGGCACCTTCGTCGGCGTATCCAGACGGCTCAAGAAATACAAAGCCGATATCCAGACGATCGCGATCCAGCCCGATTCGCCATTCCACGGAATCGAAGGCACGAAGCATATGGCGAGCACATTGAAGCCGGGGTTTTACGACGAAACCTTGCAGGACGGGGTGATCGAAATAAGCACCGAAGGGGCTTATGAAATGAGCCGCCGGCTGGCGCGTGAAGAAGGCATTTATGTCGGCATAAGTTCCGGCGCGAATGTGCTGGGCGCCCTGAAGCTGGCGGAAACCCTGCCGGGCGGCTCGGTGGTGGTCACGGTTCTGTGCGATACCGGGACCCGTTATATCACCGATCAATTCTGGAGCGGCCATGATTGAATTGCCTCCGACATTGGGCGAAGCGATCCGGCGGGAAGGGGAAGAAAGCTATCCCAACGAATGCTGTGGCTTCATCCTGGGCCAGGTCAGGGAAGACGGCGTGAAAGAGGCGGAAACCTTGATTCCGGTCAAGAATGCGCGCGAGGCCGAAGAGCAATATCACCGCTTCGAAATAGGGCCGGAAGATTTCATGCGGGCCGAGAGCCAGGCGCGCAGGGAAAATCGGGAAATCGTCGGGCTTTATCATTCGCATCCCGATCATCCATCCCGTCCTTCCGAATACGACCGGGAACACGCCCTGCCTTTTTATTCTTACATCATTGTCAGCGTAAATGAGGGCGCGGCATCCACGATCGACAGTTGGGAACTCGACGCAGCGGATCGTTCACGTTTCAGCGAGGAGAAAATAGTATGGCAATAAAGATTCAAATCCCCACCGCCTTGCGCGGTTTTACCGATCGCAAGGGAGAAATATCGCTGGAAGGCGATACGGTCGGCGCGGCGCTTGCGGCATTGACCCAGGCATACCCCGACATCAAGCCACATCTTTATCATGATGATGGCGAATTGCGATCCTTCATCAATGTCTATGTCGGGGAAGCCAACATAAAGAAGCTGGATGGGCTTGCCACCAAGGTCCCCGAAGGCGGCGTCATCATGCTGGTGCCCGCCATTGCGGGAGGAAGTAGCCACTGATGGAAAGCGTGATAAAAACCCGTGAATTGCCGGATCTGAGCAACGACGAAATCAGCCGGTTCAGCCGCCATCTGCTTTTGCCGGAAGTCGGCATCGACGGACAAAAACGCCTCAAGGCGGCGAAGGTGCTCATCGTGGGAACGGGTGGCCTGGGCGCGCCTTTGGTGCTGTACCTTGCCGCCGCCGGGGTGGGCACCCTGGGCATCGTGGATTTCGATTCGGTGGAAGAATCCAATCTGCAACGGCAGGTGATTCACGGAACGCGCGATGTGGGGCGGCCCAAGGTGGCGTCGGCGCGGGATCGCATCAAGAGCATAAACCCGGCCTGCAATGTGGTGACCTACAACACGACCCTGACGAGCGCCAACGCGCTGGAAATATTGCGGGATTACGATGTGGTGGCGGACGGTACCGATAATTACCAGACGCGCTATCTGGTCAACGACGCCTGTGTGCTCCTGGGCATTCCCAATGTTTATGGCTCGATCTTTCAGTTTGAAGGACAGGCGTCGGTGTTTTACGCCAGGGAAGGTCCGTGCTATCGCTGCCTTTATCCCGAACCGCCGCCGCCCGGACTCGTGCCTTCCTGCGCCGAAGGCGGCGTGGTGGGCGTATTGCCGGGAATCGTGGGCAGCCTGCAAGCGAATGAAGTCATCAAACTCATCGTGGGTTCCGGCACGGGTTCGCAGAATCCCTCCGCGACGCTCATTGGGCGCCTGCTTTTATTCGACGCGTGGACACTGAAATTTCGCGAGCTTCAACTGGATAAAGACAGCAATTGTCCCGTGTGCGGCAAACATCCGAGCATTCACGAATTGATCGATTACGAGCAATTCTGCGGTCTCAAGAGAAGCGCCGACGAAACGCCGGTGGAAGTCATCGAACCGAAGGAACTCAAGGCGCGCCTGGATGCGGGCGATGCTTTACAAATCATCGATATCCGCGAACCGCACGAACGGGCTATCATCAAATTCCCGCAGGCAAAAACCATTCCCCTCGGGCAGATGGTTCGCCGCATCGACGAGTTCGATCCGAAGGTGGATTCGGTATTCATCTGCAAGATCGGACAACGCAGCATTTTTGCAATACGCGCCCTGCAGGAAGCCGGTTATACGGGGAGGCTTCTCAATCTGCGCGATGGCCTCAATGGCTGGGCCAAGGAAGTGGATCGGTCTTTCCCGATTTACTGATGTTGAATTTCATCCAAGGAGAAAATGATGTCGGAAAAAGTATTGAAAGCATTGGGAAGCGATGCCGCTTATCAACTGGCGAACGTCAACAAGACACGCCCTCAATATGGCGCGTTGACGCCCAAATGGTTGTCGAGAATCCTGGAATTCAAGGGACTCGAAGCGGGCATTTATCGCGTGAATCGGGTGGTGGAAGGAGAAACGCCGCTCGACGTCCTGTGCAGCCAGGACCCGAAGAAAATAGATATTCCGCAAGGGTATATCGAATACGAAACCAAGCCGCGCGAATACCGGCTTTCTTCGATCTCCACGATCGTCAATGTGGACACGAAGATCCAGGATGTCTATAGCTCGCCTTACGACCAGACGCAGGAACAAATCGCGCTGGCGGTGGAAAGTCTGAAAGAACGGCAGGAAAGCCAAATCATCAATAACGACGATTATGGTCTCCTGAAAAACGTGGCGGACAGCCAGCGCATCCAGCCTCGCTATGGCCGCCCGATGCCCGACGATCTGGACGAGCTGATTACCAAGGTGTGGAAAGATCCCTCTTTCTTTCTCGCCCATCCGCGCGCCATTGCGGCATTCGCGCGTGAATGCACCCGTCGCGGCGTACCGCCGGCCACGGTGAATATCGCGGGCGGCACCTTCATTTCCTGGCGCGGCATTCCCATCATTCCGACGGATAAACTCTTCGTGGATGGCCTCAAGAATCCGGCGGCCAAGACCGGGAAAACCAATATCCTGCTCGTGCGCACGGGAGAAGCCAAACGCGGCGTGATCGGCCTGTATCAAACAGGATTGCCGGGCGAACAGGCGCGGGGAATTTCGGCGCGTTTCCGCGGCATAGACGATAACGGCATCGCATCGTATCTGCTCTCGGTCTATTGCTCCGCGGCGATTCTGGCGACGGATGCCCTGGCGGTATTGGAAGACGTGGAAGTCGGTGATTATTATGACTATACCCAAAACCCCGTATAATCCCGTCGATTACGGATTGCCCTCCGAGGCGGATCTGGCGCGTCTTGCCGCCTCCCTCTGGTTTGCCGAATCCGATGTCGAGCAAGCCGCGGATTTCGAAGCGGA
>JAITDH010000261.1 GCA_031282665.1 Zoogloeaceae bacterium
TGGAAAAATCGTTGTGAATCAAGGCTTCGCTTTGATAGGCGAGAGATTGCAATTCCAGTATTTCTTTCAGGTCTGCGTATTCCGCCTTTGTGATGCGAATGGAATTCATGGCATTCTCCAAGTATGGGCAACCGTTGTGTACGATGCTGGATTGTGCCACGCTTGTCCAACATGCTGTTTGTCGTGGGAGGCAGTGCTTCGCCTGGAAAGGTTTTTCCTCCACTTTGGATTGCACCCCCATTAAAAGTAGGAAAACCCGTGTGCTCACCACCCGGGGTTTAGTAGTTGGATGAGCCGCAGGCGTAATCCGACAATCGTTCATACCCCGGCGCAAAGCGCCGCCGTTCTTTGATTTGCGATGCTGCGCATCGTGGGGTACAAATGTCGGATTACGCCTTCGGCTTATCCAACCTACATGCTCTATTTCAGTGCCTTGCGCAGTGCCGGTCTGGCCGCGAGGATGGCGTTGCCGCGGCTGACGGCGGTGTCCAGCGCGGCCTTGGCGGGTTGCCGGCCGGCCCAGACCTGTTCGAGTTCCTCGTCCAGCACGATGCGCACCGGGTCGAGGACGGAGACGCGCAGGGGTTCCCGCGCGCCCTGTTCCTTCAGGGAGGCATAGGCCACTTCCAACGCCTGTTCCTCGTCCTTCAGGATCTGGCTCTTGATGGCCTTGCGGGCGGTTTCGGTGAGCGGCAGGAAACCGCCGGCGCGGGCGATTTCGATTTGCAGGTCGGGGGCGAGCAGGAATTGCGCGAAGCGGGCGATGTTCTGGTAGGTCTTCTTCTTGTAGCCCGCGCCGATCCAGAGGGATGCGCCGGAAGCGAGCGTATGCCGCGGGCCGCCGCGCAATTCCTCATGGTAGGGCAAGGGCGCGACGCCCGATTCCACGCCAGGGGCGTCGGCGAAATAGCGGTTGGCCTGCACATTGGTCGTGATCATCGCGCATTCGCCGCTGTAGAAATGGCTGTCCGCCTCGTTGGCGCGCCCGAAGTTGTGGAAGAACTGCGCCTTGTGCCAGGAGGCCAGCATGGCGATGTGCTTGACCTGGATCAGCCCGTTGAAGGCGAGGTTGCCCTTGGCGTTGGCCAGCGGCTCCCCGGAAATGGCGCTCAGGTTGTCGATATGCACCCAGGCCGGCCAGGAGGAGGTGTAGGGACAGGAAACGCCGTTGTCCATCAGCTTGTCCGCCACGCGCTGCATTTCCTGCCAGGTCTTCGGCGGCGCTTCGGGGTCGAGGCCGGCCTGGCGGAACAGGCGCTTGTTATAAAACAGCACCGGGGTGGAAAAGGCAAGCGGCAGGGCATTCAGGCGGTTCCCGCTTTGCCCGAACAGGAGGTTGGCGGAAAAATCGCTGGAAAGGGGAACCTTGTTTTCCTTCAAGACCTGATGCAGGGGCCGGAAGGAAGCCTTGTTGACGAGAAAGTTCGCCACCGTGCCCGGCGTCGCCAGATTGAGCGGCGCGGGGCGTCCCTGGCTTTCGGCGCGCACGAGCTTGATCCGCATGGCGTCCTTCTGCGCGCCGTTCTGCTGGTTGAAGCGTTCGATCAGCACCGCCAGGCGCATGGCGTCGCCGGAATCCAGTTGATGGGCGAATTCGATTTCATCGGCCGCTTCGGAAAGGACCGCCGAGGGGGGCGGGGCTTTCGGGGCCGGTTTTTTCGCCTTTTTCGCGGCGGCGGCATGGAGCGGGGAAAAGAAGAGGGAGGAAAGGAGGAAGAGGAAAGCGGCGAGAAAGGCGGCGGGCCTGGGGAAAGAGAGCTTCATGACGGCGGCTCGGCAAGGAAATGACAGATTATACGCCAGATATGCCGGCCCGGTTTTCCAGCGCCTCCCAGCGCTCCATCAGGGCGAGCAGATCCCCGTCGAGCATGGCGAGACGCTCGGCGCTCCGGCGGACGGCCTCCGGGTCGCGGTGGGTCGAGGGATCTTCCAGTTGCCGGACGAGCGTTTTCTGTTCGTCTTCCAGGGCGGCGATCCGGTCGGGCAGTTGTTCCAACTCGCGCGCCTCCTTCCAACTGAGCTTGCCGCTTTTTCTCTCTGCCTTTTCCGCCCTTTCCACCACTTCGCGCGCGGGAGGCTTGTCCGGCTTCGGCGGCGCGGCGGGCTTCGCTTTCGCGTCATTCGTTGCCGTTTTCGTTGCCGCCGCCTCATTCGTCGTCCAGGCGAGCCAGTCGCCATAGCCGCCCGCATATTCGCGCCACAGCCCGTCGCCCTCCGCCGCCAGGGTCTGCGTCACCACATTGTCGAGAAAGGCGCGGTCGTGGCTGACGAGGAACAGGGTGCCGGGATAGTCCTGCAACAACTGCTCCAGCAATTCGAGGGTTTCCATGTCGAGGTCGTTGGTCGGCTCGTCCAGCACCAGGACATTGGCGGGCCGGGCGAAGAGGCGGGCGAGGAGGAGGCGGTTCTTCTCGCCGCCGGAGAGCGATTTGACCGGCGAGCGGGCGCGTTCCGGCGCGAAGAGGAAATCTTCCAGATAGCCGATGACGTGCTTTTTCGTCCCGCCGATTTCCACGTGATCGGAACCCGGGGAGATGACATCGGCAAGGCTCGCCTCCGGATCGAGCCGGGCGCGGAACTGGTCGAAATAGGCGATCTCCAGCCGCGTGCCCCGGCGCACCTTGCCGGAATCGGGCGCGATTTCGCCGAGGATCAGTTTCAGGAGGGTCGTCTTGCCGATGCCGTTCGCGCCGATCAGGCCGATTTTGTCGCCCCGCAGGATGCGGGTGGAAAAATCGCGCACGATGGTTTTTTCCGCGAACGCCTTGCCGACCGCCTGCATTTCCACGACCAGTTCGCCGCTCTGCCCTTCCTTGCCGCCCGTGTCGAGACGCAGCCTGACCAGTCCCAGGCGCTCGCGCCGGGCCTGCCGCTCCGCGCGCAGCTTTTCCAGCCGCTGCACGCGAAACACCGCACGCGTGCGCCGCGCCTCCACGCCCTTGCGAATCCACGCTTCTTCTTCCTGCAAGAGCTTGTCGAACTTGCGGTTGGCGACGGCTTCCTCGCGCAGCAGCATTTCCTTCTTTTGCCGGTAGGCGGCAAAGCTGCCGGGGAAATTCATCAGCCGACCCCGGTCGAGTTCCACCACCCGGGTCGCCAGGCGATCGAGGAAATAACGGTCGTGCGTGACGAAACACAGGGCGATGCCGGAGGCGAGCAGCAGATCCTCCAGCCAGGCGATGGAAGCGATGTCGAGATGGTTGGTCGGCTCGTCCAGGAGGAGCAGATCGGGCGCGGCGGCCATCGCCCGGGCGAGCGCCAGGCGTTTTTTCTGTCCGCCGGAAAGCGCGTCCACCGGCGCGTCCGCCTCCAGGGAAAAACGCTGGATCGCCCGCTCCACCTCCACCTGCCAGGACCACGCGCCGAGCGCCTCCAGTTCGTGTTGCAAGTTTTCCAGCGCCGCGAGCGATGCCGCGTCATGCCGATGCGCCAGATCCCTGGCGACGCGATGATATTCGTCCAGGAGGCGGGCGGTTTCCCCCAGGCCGGCGACCACGGCCTGGAACACGCTCATCCCCGGCGCGAAGGAAGTTTCCTGCGGGACATGCGCGATACGCGCGCCCGGCCGCCGCCATGCCTGCCCGTCATCCAGCGTCCGGCTGCCGGCCAATACGTCGAGGAGGGAGGATTTCCCGGCGCCATTGCGTCCGACCAGGGCCACCCGTTCCCCGGCGGCCAACTGGAAATCCGCCTGGTCGAGCAGGGGCAGATGGCCGAAGGCCAGGCTCGCCCGTTCGAGCTTGAGCAGCAACATCGGCAAGCTTCAGGAGAAAATTGCCGCCGCGTATTGATAGCGCGCGTCGATGGCGCCGAAAAGCGCCGAACAGTCGTTGTTCCAGTCTATGCCCAGGGCGCGGGCGGCAACGCCGGAAACGCGCCGGATGCTGTTGAACTCGCGGCAGGGCAGATCGAGCGACTGGGCGATCATTTCCGCCAGATGGGTGATCGCCACCATTTTTTCCCTCGCCACCTTGTCGTCCGGCGCGTGATGATGGGTGACGGCGGCCACGATGTCGGCGGGCAATTGCCAGCATTCGGTGACGATCCGCCCGATCTCGCAATGGTCGAGGCCGAACATGGCGCGCTCGGCGGCGCAGACCTCCTCGCCATGCACCTCCACCTGCAAGCGCATCTGCTGGAATTCCAGGAGATGGAAATGCGCCAGCCACAATTGCCCGATGTCGTGCAGGAGACCGGCGACCAGCGCGCAATTCTGGTTGGCGCCGGCATGCTGCGCCAGCTCCTGCGCCGCGATGCCCACCGCCAGGCCGTGCCCCCAGTGGAAATGCTTGCTGGAAAAATGCTCCGCGAAATTGGCCATGTTGGTCGTCAGGACGATTTCCCGGATGCGGGCAAAACCGATCAGCGAGACGGCGGTATAGACATCGCGCGCCTCCGGCCAGCCCTCGTTGCGCAGCATCCGGTTGGCCGTCGACAGGATGCGTCCCGTCATGACCGGATCGCGCTCGACATGCTGCGCCAGGGTCATCATGCTGGAACTATCGTCTTCCAGGTCGGCCATCAGCTCGCTGACGATCCGCGGAAAAGCGGGCAGGAGGGAAACGCGCCGGACCACGTCCTGGGGAGTGATGATCAATGCCATGGTATTTCTCTCGGGGATTTTTCAGGTTATTTCAGGAATAGGAAGCGCGATAGGCCAGCACGGCGTCGAAAAACGCGCGGGTATCCGGATCGCCGAGCTCCGCCCTGGCGAAGATGGTCTGCATGCGCTGGATCTGGTCCATTTCATTGCGCTCGCGCACCATCTGCCCGCGCGTATCCTCCTCCTGCACGCAGACATATTGCGCGTGATGGGCGCGCAATTGCGCCAGATTGGCCTGGGACAACACATGCCCGGCCGGCAGATTCAACACCACCCGCCCCATCTCCGAAACGATCATGGGCCGCGCCAGCACCATGTCGGGCGTTACGGAAAAAAGAGGCAAAAAACGCTGACGCAACATGAGGAAGGCTCCTGGGAGAAATGCTCAATTTTAGCGTATTGGAAGGCGGGATTGGGGAGGCAATCCGTAAG
>JAITDH010000011.1 GCA_031282665.1 Zoogloeaceae bacterium
AGTTCGATTTCCTTGGCGACGGAAACGCCGTCCTTGGTCACGGTGGGCGCGCCGAAGGAGCGCTCCAGCACGACGTTGCGGCCCTTGGGTCCGAGCGTTACCTTGACGGCGTCGGCCAGGATGTTGACGCCTTCCACCAGGCGGGCACGGGCGGAATCGCCGAATTTGACTTCTTTTGCTGCCATAACTGAAACTCCTGAGTTCTGATAAAGGGAAAAGAGCGCTTAAACGCTCAACACGCCGAGGATGTCTTCTTCGCGGACGACCAGGATTTCCTCGCCATCGACCTTGACGGTTTGTCCGGCGTATTTGCCGAACAGCACACGGTCACCCACCTTCACGTCGGGGGCGAGCACCTTGCCGGAATCGTCACGCTTGCCAGGCCCGACGGCCAACACTTCGCCCTGGTCGGGTTTTTCACCGGCGGAATCGGGGATCACGATGCCGGAAGCGGTGGTGCGCTCGGCTTCGACACGCTTCACGATGATGCGGTCGTGCAAGGGACGGATTTTGGTAAAGCTCATGGATGAAACTCCTCTGTAACGGTCAAACAATGAGATGGAAAGAAGCGCGAGTCCAACGGATATTGGCACTCATCGCCGACGAGTGCTAATAATAAGGGGGCATCGGGAAATTTCAAGAGCGGGGAGAAATTTTTTCCGGATGGGTTTCGTGACTCGCCCGGCGCAGGCGGTCGTGGATGGCTTGCCATTCCGGGGTGTCCGGCGGCAGTTCGGCGATGATGGCGTCGCAACGCGCGGCATCCAGTTCGCGCAGGGTGGCGTAAAGATCGTGGGCGTAACCCTCCGGGCTGGCGGGAAGGATGCGCCAGAGATGTGCCCCGCCGACTTCCGCATTCCCCTTTGCGTTCCACGCCATGACCCCGCAACGGCGTCCGGCGGCGCTCTCCCTGGCGAGGCGGGCGGATAATTCCGCGCCCGGACAAAGATGGAGCGAGGTGGCCGGCGCATAATGGGAGGCCAATGAGCCGGAAACGCGGGGGGTGGGAGACACGGCGGGCGCGGCGGATGCGGCGGGAAAGGGTTTCCGTGGCTCGCCCGGGGCGAATGATCGGAACAATTGGCACAACCGTTCCGCCGGAATGCCGCCCGGACGCAGGATGACGGGGCCTTCGTCCGCAAGACGGGTGAGATCGAGGATGGTCGATTCGATGCCGACCTGGGCGGGACCGCCATCGAGGATGCAGGCCAGCCGGTCGCCCAGTTCCTCCCGCACATGCGCCGCCGTGGTCGGACTGACGCGCCCGAAACGGTTGGCGGACGGCGCAGCGATGCCGCCTCGTCCGATCCCTGGCGAAACGGCGGCGAAGGCGGTCAGCAAGGCTTGCGCCAGCGGATGCGCGGGAACGCGCAACCCGACGCTTTCCTGCCCTCCCGTGACCAGGGAGGAAACCCAGGGCTGCTTTTTCAGGATGAGGGTCAGCGGCCCCGGCCAGAAAATCTCGCTCAACCGCCATGCCAGGGGCGGAATATCCGCCGCCCACGCCGTCATGTCTTCCCCCCTGGCGAGATGGACGATCACCGGATGATCGGCGGGGCGTCCCTTGGCGGCGAAGATTTTTCGCACGCCCTCCGGATTGGCGGCATCCGCGCCCAGGCCATAGACCGTTTCCGTGGGAAAGGCGACCAGCTCGCCGGCCTTCAGGAGGGCGACGGCCCGTTCGAGTTCCGTCATGGCATCGGCCGCGTCAGCACACTCTGGTGACAGGCAAAGCAGCCCCGCCGCCGGTCGGCGAAATAGTGTTCCAGGCACAGGCGCACGGTGCGGAAGGCCAATTGCGCCCAGGGAATATCGGCCTCGGCAAAGAGCGCCGTTTCCAGGCTTTCCTCTCCCGGCGCGTGGCTGCCCGCGCGCAGGCGGGCGCGGTAGAACACATGCACCTGATTGATCTCCGGCACGTCGATGAGAGCGAACAATTCGGCGGCCTCGATTTCAGCGCGGGCCTCCTCGAAGGTCTCCCGGATCGCCGCCGCAAGCGTGCTTTCCCCGTTTTCCATGAACCCGGCGGGCAAGGTCCACAACCCGGCGCACGGCTCGATGGCGCGGCGGCAAAGCAGAACGCGCCCCTCCCACTCGGCCACCGCTCCCAGCACCATGCGGGGATTTTCATAATGAATATTGCCGCAGGCATCACAAACGGCGCGCACCCGATTATCGCCCTCCGGAACGCGGGGGCTGACAGGCTGTCCACACTGCGGGCAAAAACGAATCATGCGCGGCTCTTTGTTGTGAGGGGTGATAAGTATAGTGCATCGGGGGGCAGGAGGCAGAGGACAGGTCGCAATTCACGAAATACGGCGCTACACGCCTCGCAATGACAATCCATAAACCCGTGAAAATTCAAAATGAATGGGGAAAGCGGATGCAATTCGTTAGTTGGGAAGCGGGCAATATCAATTTGACATCCTCCGCTTTTCATCATACTCAATCATGGTTCATCTCCATCCAGCGCATATAATCCAGTTTTCGATGCCTTGAAAAACGCGCGGGATGGAAAAAACGAGGATACGGGTAGTGGAAGGCGATCTTCTCGATCAGCCGGTCGAGGTCATCGTCAACGCCTGGAATCGCAATGTCATCCCCTGGTGGCTTCTGCTGCCGCAGGGGGTCTCCGGGGCGATCAAGCGGCGGGGCGGCCTGGAACCCTTCCGGGAACTTGCCCGGCATGGCCCGATTCCGCTCGGTCACGCCGTGCACACAACGGCCGGACGCTTGCCGTTTCGGGGCATCATCCATGTGGCGGGCATCAATTTATTATGGTTCGCCACGGAATATTCCATTCGCACCTCGACACGTTCCGCGCTCGAACTGGCGGCGGAAAAGGGCTATCGCACCATTGCCTTTCCCCTGGTCGGCGCGGGCACGGGCGGCGCTTCCCGGCAAAAAACACAGGCGCTCATGTGCGCAGAGGCAGAAGCTTCCGACTTTTCGGGAGAAGTCACCATCGTGACATACCGTTCTCCAAAAGCTTGATCCACGCCGAGGCGGCGCTCCTGGCCGTGTTGCCGCAAGCGCCATCCCTTTATCGTCCCGCCCGGCATCCCGAACGGGCGTCCTGTGTCGCCGAAATCCCCATCCCGTATCCGTGGCGGAAAGAAACTCCACGCGATATTGGAT
>JAITDH010000015.1 GCA_031282665.1 Zoogloeaceae bacterium
CCCTCGGCTCGACTTCGGCAAGACGAAAGATCAACAGCCACGCGGCATTGGTCAAGACGAGCAGGAATGCCGCCCAGAGAAAGATGTGGGCAAACAGGGAACGGGGCTTGGGCATGGGAGGGTGCCGGGAGAAAACCGATGCGGAGGAAAGGGGGAATATACGTGAAAAAGCGGCTATAGGCACGGACGCGTTGGTTTTGGGGGGGTGATTAAAAATGGAGGATGCCATACGAATGACTTTCCAGGCGAAGCACGAATATTTGCCGTCCCCTCCCCCGCTTGGCGGGGGAGGGTGCCCCGGCAGGGGCAGGAGAGGGCGTCGTGCCATACGGCGCGTAGCGCCGCAAACTTCTTTCCTGCGTAACACGATCGCAAGACAAATATCCGGCGCTTTCGCGCCGCGTGGAACGGCTCCCTCTCCTGGCCCTGCCGGGCCACCCCTCTCCCCCCAAGGGGGCGAGGGGACGGCAAGCGGCGGCACTTCGCCTGGAGAATTATTGATATAGCATCATCCACTTTTAATTGCACCCGAGGACAGAAGACAGAGCGGCCGCTGGCGCGGCCTTTGTCGTCTGTGATCTGTAGTCAGAAGACCCGCGCTAACTGGTTACAGAACACAAAGCGAGCGCTCTGCCCTCTGTCCTCTGCCCTCTGCCCTCTGGTATGGCCCTTGCTTCAAGAGGGCAGGCAATGACTTCAAAACAGGAAAAATCATGACTATTACGCTGGTTTCCGCTTTGGCCGCGCTTCTTGGCGAGCAGGGCGCGGCAAGCCAGGTTGCCGCAAGAGGCGACAGAGGTGAGGGCGGCGAATTCGCCGACCTGTTCTCTCTCTTGTCGGGCTTGCCGGAGGAGGAAAATCTTTTGGCGGGCACTCTGCCGGACGCCGACAATCCCGATGGGCTTTTGATAGACGCGGGTATCGCGGCGCTGTCCGAGTTGCTGCAACCTTCGACGAAGGGCAAGAGCGGGCCGGAAAATCTGCCCGAAGCCTTGAGCGCCCTGCTGCGCGAGAAAAGAAAGGAAAAAAGCCTGGCGGCCGGTGACGAGGGAGAAGAGGAAAATATCATCGCGCTGGGCGCGCTTTCCACGCCGGTCGAAACCACCGGATCGCGGCTGGCCGAACTGGCCGCGGCCCAATCATCCCAATCGTTCCAGGAACGGCAGGCGGACGGAACGTCCTGGCTGCCAGCGGGAAAGGACGGGGCGGAAGAAAACCGGGATCTGCTTGCCGGACGTGACATGACGGCGGGAAAGAATTTGCCGTCCGGCGCGGCAAATCTTGCCGTGGAGAATCCCCGCGCCCTTGCCGCTCTTGCCACCTCTGCCGCTTCTGCCATTTCCGCCGATACGGAAGCGGGCAATCGGGATTTCAGCCAGTTGCTGCGCGACTTGCATGGTTTGCAGGGCGAGGCGCAGGCCGCGAGAGGCGCGGGACAGGGCAATCGCGCGGCGTCTGCGGCGATTCCCGTGCCGGTTTCCTCGCCGGCTTGGGGCGAGCGGCTGGGCGAGCAGATTGTCTGGATGAGCAGGAATGACGTGCAACGGGCGGAGTTGAAACTCAACCCCGCGCATCTGGGGCCGCTTTCGATCACCCTTCGCCTGGAGGGGGAAAAGGCAACGGCCAATTTTACCTCGGCGACGCCGGAGGTCCGCCTGGCGATCGAAGAAGCCATGCCGCGCTTGCGTGAAATGCTCGCCGCCGCCGGGGTGTCCCTGACCCAGGCCGATGTCGGCGAACAGCCCCGCCAGGAATCGTCCGCCCATGAAATGGCGCGGCAACACGGACAGGATGGGCAGGCGAATCAGGAAGAATCCGGGGATGATCGTTCGCATGGCGGGAAGCCGCATGAAACGACTATACTGACGGATGTTCCAGGCATGGATGAAGCCTTTTTCCCGCGTTCCAGGCGTGGAATCGGCATGGTCGATCTGTTCGCCTGAAATTCGCCCATCGCAAAGACATAGGAATTTTTCCGGACGAGGAGAGAGAAGATGCCCAAGGATACGCCGCCGCCACCGCCGACAGAGGTCGCGCCGAAAAAAAGCAAGAAGCTCGTCATCATCGTGCTGGCGACGACCGTGCTGCTCTTCATCATCGTCGGTGTCGGGGCGGTTTTCCTGCTCTCGCATGGAGGTGACGAGGAGGACGAGGAAGACGCGCCGGAAGAAGTCCAGAAATCGAAGAAAAAAAACAGCAACGCGCCGCCGATCTTTGTCAATCTCGATCCGTTTACCGTCAATCTGAGGCCGGACGAGAACGGCGAGGGTTTCTACATGCAGGTGGAAATCTCCCTGGAAGTCGACGATCTGGAAGCGGACGCCCTCCTGAAAAGCCTGATGCCGCGCATCCGCAACAACCTGACCCTGATCCTGTCGGACAAGAAATCTTCCGACCTGGTCAGCAAGGAGGGCAAGCAGGCGCTGGCCAACGAGATCCGGGACGAGATCAACGGTATCATCGGCCAGCCCGCGGGCAAGGACAGACCGCCGCAAGGCCCGGTTGAATCCGTGCTGTTTACCCGCCTCATCATCCAGTAACATCGCGGAGACGAGCCATGGCCGGTGATTTTCTCTCCCAGGAAGAAGTCGATGCGCTCCTCAAGGGCGTGACGGGGGAAGAGGACGAGCCCGAGGAGGTCGCGGAAGACAAGGGAGGCGTCCGACCCTACAACCTGGGAACGCAGGAACGCATCGTGCGCGGGCGGATGCCCACGCTGGAACTGGTCAACGAACGTTTTGCCCGCTACCTGCGCATCGGGATCTTCAACTACATCCACCGGCCCGTCGAAGTTTCCGTCGGGCCGATCCGGGTGCAGAAATACAGCGAATTCATCCGCAACCTGGTCGTGCCGACCAACCTCAACCTGGTTTCCGTCAAGCCCCTGCGCGGCACGGCGCTGTTCGTCTTCGATCCCAGCCTGGTATTCCTGGTGGTGGACAACATGTTCGGCGGCGACGGGCGCTTTCATTCCCGCGTCGAGGGGCGCGATTTCACCGCGACGGAACAGCGCATCATCCAGGGCCTGCTCGGTGTGGTGTTCAAGGATTACGGCCTTTCCTGGAAGCCGGTGTTCGAGATCCATCTCGAATACATCCGCTCGGAAATGAACTCGCAGTTCGCCAATATCGCCACCCCGTCGGAGATCGTCATTTCCACCACATTCACCCTCGAATTCGGCGGCGCGACGGCGGATATGCACATCTGCTTCCCCTATTCGATGATCGAGCCGATCCGCGACCTGCTCTACAGCACCATGCAGAGCGACCAGGTTTCCCTCGACAAGCGCTGGACCAGCACCCTGCGCCGACAATTGCAGAATGCCGAGGTCGAACTGGTCGCGCAACTGGGCTCGGCTTCCATTACCCTGCGGCAGATCCTCGGCCTGAAAGTGGGCGACATCGTGCCGATCGACATTCCCGATGTCCTGCAAGTGGTCGTGGACCATATCGTGCTGATGGAATGCCGCTACGGACAGCAGCGAGGTCAATACGCGCTGAAAGTCGAGCGTTTCACCCCGATGGAACCCTCCGACGCCCCTGTGGAAATCCCGCGCCTGGTCGATTCCCCCGGATCCGAGCCTGCCGAAAATGCCTTGAAAGGAGAATCGAAAGATGGCTGACGACGAACTTTCCGACGCCCTGGCCAGCATGGGCATGAACGCCGACGACATGCCCGCCGGGAACACCGAAAACACGACGGAGACGGCGGACGACGCGATTTCCGCGGACGACTGGGCGGCGGCCATGGCCGAGCAGGAGGTGGCCGATCAGGCCACCGCCGCCGCCGAGCAGGTGTCCAAGCCCGCCGGCGCCCAGCCCGCCAACATCTTCCCCTCCTTCTCCGACCCGGGCAGCGAGAGCATGATGAACGAGCTGGACATCATTCTCGACATTCCCGTGCAACTGACGGTCGAACTGGGGCGCACCAAGATCACCATCAAGAACCTCCTGCAACTGGCGCATGGATCGGTGGTGGAACTCGACGCCATGGCGGGCGAGCCGATGGACGTGCTGATCAACGGCACTCTGATCGCGCAGGGCGAGGTGGTGGTGGTCAACGACAAATTCGGCATCCGCCTGACCGACATCATCACGCCCTCGGAACGCATGAAGAAACTGGGACGCTGATGGGCGCGTGGCGTCGGGGTTCGGGCGGCAGACTGCCGCCCCTACGATTGGATTGTCGGCCCGCGGGGCTCGATAATGGTTCGGTAGATACCGAGCCGCGCCTCCTGTAGCTCTTGTAGTAAATACCTGCTGTTATTTTTCAAGGTTTCTTTAGATATTTTGCATCTAAAAGCATTGCGTGTTCTTCTGAATCGGAAAATTGAATAAGCACAACATGTGGCGAGTCCAGAAAAATCGTTTTTACAACCCCCAATCCATACTTGGCGTGTCGCAAGGAATCTCCAACTTTTACATTTCCAATTCCAGGTATGTCAACTTCTGTGACAGTCTCCTCTGTGTCCGGAATTTCATTTGCTGATTTGTAATATGGGGCGTATTTGTTCCACATTTTTGGAAATTTTTCCTTCATTACCCCCTCGGTATACATCTGCCAATCAAAATTTGTCGAATCGTTCCCTGCTGCAGACAGGTCCAATCGACGTAATGCCTCGTACAGATCCTCCCCGGTCTTCTCCTTGTATACGTCAGGCGCTATATAGCAGAAACTTTCGTTGTCAACCACGGGCCTTCCCTCGGAAAGTGGAATTTCCATTTCCGCCAAATTATCCGGGTTGTTCAACGCTCGTTCGAACGTTTCTCGTCCTTGTGATATGAGCCAACATCTGAAATATTCGAAACAATCATCCGAGCAACGGCCAGCATTCAATAAGTCCGCCACGGCCCAAAGATCGCCAGTGTCGCTTTCATGCATTCGTTCCTGAAATTGCATGTAAAAATCAAGCACTGTTTCCCGATCCCTGGAAAAAAGAATACTGCGCAAGCCATCATTGTTGCCAGCAAGTTCAACTATTTCCCAGAATTGGTACTTATCCATCCCATCCTCCAGGCTACAAGCCTCCAACAATACATAGAGCATTCCGATATAAATCAGTTTGCTGACACGCATATATCATCCCTCACACTTGCGGCTCATCAAGCACCATGCCTGACAGGCTGGAGGAAGAGGTGGGATTCGAACCCACGGATGGTCGCCCATCGCCGGTTTTCAAGACCGGTGCATTCAACCACTCTGCCACTCTTCCCGTCATCGCCGCAAGCCAGCCAAGGAGGTGGATTCTAGCATATCCAGATGGCCTTGCAATTTGCCCTGTCGTTCCAGATCGTTCCAGAAATCGAACCTCCAACGCCTCGCAATGACGAGGCGGGAGATGTGGCGTCGGTTTCGTGGGTTTCGTAGGTTGGATAAGCGAAGCGCAATCCGACATTCGTTTACACCGATGCGCAGCATCGCAAATCAAAAACAGCGGCGCAAGCGCCGGTGTGAACGAATGTCGGATTACGCCTTCGGCTCATCCAACCTACAAAACCACGCGCGCCTCGCAATGTTCCCCGCTTCGATCGACGCTCAACCCTTCCGCGCCGCTACCCGCGCGAACTTGCGTTTTCCGACCTGCAACACGACCTTGCTTCCCGTCGGGATGAAGAGGTTTTTGTCTTCCACCCTTTGCCCATCCATCCTGACGCCGCCCTGGTCGATCATCCGGATGGCTTCCGAAGTGCTGGATGTCAGGCCAGCCTGTTTCAGGGCATGCATGATGGATAGTCCTTCCGGCTTGTCCGCCGGCAGGGAAAA
>JAITDH010000136.1 GCA_031282665.1 Zoogloeaceae bacterium
CGCAAATCAAAGAACAGCGGCGCAAGCGCCGGTAATGAACAAATGTCGGATTACGCCTTCGGCTTATCCAACCTACGAAACCGCGGCGCTTCGCTCCCCGCAATGACGAGGTTGGAGGTAACCACACGGGTTTTCCTCCACGTTGGATTGCTCCCGGTTTACAGTGTGAATGAACGCGAACCCGTGGGAACCGCGTCAAGGCGGCGCGGCATTTTCCGCCGGGTTTGCCGGGTTTTACCAGGCGTGCCCGTAGAGGATTTCGAACGTCATGGGCAGGCGGCCATCTTCCCGGGCTTGCATTTGCCGGGCGCAGTACCTTTCCAGGGCGCGGCGAAAACCGCGGCCGGCAAGGCTTTTCCGGCGGCCGGTCATGACGCAGGCGGCGCCCGCCGCGCGCAGGTCGGCGAGAAAGGCGTCGAGGTTCGCGTAGGTGACGATCAGCCGCTCCATGTCCATGACCGGGTCGTCGAAGCGGGCGGCAAGGAGCATGTCGCCGAGATCGTGCAGATCGAAGAAATGCTGCGTATGCGCGTTCGCGTCGTAGTCGGCCAATCCTTCCCCGATTTCCCGCAGGGTGTCCGGCCCCAGGCTGGAGAACATCAGGAGACCGCCGGGAGAGAGCACGCGCCAGGCTTCCCGGAAAAAATCCTGGGGATCGTCCAGCCAGGGAAGCAGCAGGTTGGCCCAGACGAGGCCAGCGCATGCCGCGGGCAGGGGAAGCGCCTCGGCGCGGGCGGCAAGGAAATGCCCGGCCGTCGATATGCCTTCCAGCAACAGGCTCTCCTGGTCGATGCCGAGGCATTCCGCCCGGGGATAGCGGGCGGCCAGTCCGGCGAGGGAGATGCCGGTCCCGCAGCCCAGGTCGAGCACCCGTTCCGGCGCGAGACGCACGTAGTCGAGCCGCTCCTGCATCCGCTGGTCGATTTCACGGGCAAGGAAATCGGCTTCGGCGATGGTTTTCGCCGCTTTCCTGACATTGCGCCGCAAAGCGACCCGGTCGATGCGGGCCGTCTTGCGGGGAAACAGATGCACAGGCCGCGGGGAGACGTCTTCGCCGGACATCCCGGGTTCCCCTCCCCGCGCCCTCAGACCGCGCGCAATCCCAGGCGCGCGAACAGCGCCTCGTCGCGGCTGACGTCGGCGTTGCCGGTGGTGAGCAGGGCGTCGCCGTAGAAAATGGCGTTCGCCCCGGCGAAAAAGCACAGCGCCTGCAATTCATCGTTCATTTCCATCCGCCCGGCGGAGAGGCGCACATGGGAGGTCGGCATGACGATGCGGGCAGCGGCGATGGTGCGCACGAATTCGAAGGGATCGAGCGGCGGCAGTTCGCCGAAAGGCGTCCCGGGAATGGGGACGAGATTGTTGATGGGCACGGATTCGGGCGGCTTGGGCAGGTTGGCGAGCTGGACCAACATCGCGGCGCGGTTCCGGCGGGTTTCCCCCATGCCGATGATGCCGCCGGAACAGATGCTGATGCCCGCGTCGCGCACCTGCGCCAGCGTGTCCAGGCGTTCGTCCTGGGTGTGGCTCTTGACGACCTGGCCGTAGAACTCGCGGTCGGTGTCGAGATTGTGGTTGTAATAGTCGAGACCGGCCTCCTTCAGCCTTTCCGCCTGTCCCTCCTTCAGCATGCCGAGGGTGACGCAGGTTTGCAGCCCGAGGGCCTTCACTTCCCGCACCATTTCCAGCACCTGCTCCAGATCCTTGTCCTTCGGGCTTTTCCAGGCCGCGCCCATGCAAAAGCGCGAAGCGCCCTTTTCCTTGGCGGCCTGGGCGGCGGAGAGCACATCCGCCAGCGGCATCAGGCGCTCGCGCTCCACATCCGTGGCATAACGCGCCGACTGCGAGCAATAGCTGCAATCTTCCGAACAACCGCCGGTCTTGATGGAAAGGAGGGTGGAACGCTGGATGGCGTTGGCGTCGAAATGCTGGCGATGCACGCCTTGCGCCTGCCAGAGCAGATCCATGAAGGGCTGCTCGTAAAACGCGAGCACCTCCTCCATCGTCCATTGGTGGCGGGCTGGCGTTGGCGTCGTTGGCCTTGCTTCGGCCGGAGCCGTTTCGGCGACGAGAGTATCAAGCATGGAAAATCCTGCGAAAATGGAGGGAAAACAAACTGGCAATCTTCGATGAAGTCACTTTCAAAGTCAATTCACAACGGAATGCGGGGTTTCTCCTCCGCCTGCCGCGCCCTCTTCGATGTCATGCTGCCGCCACGCTGCCTCCTCTGCGGCAGGCCGTGCGGAAAGGACGATGAAGCGCTTTGCCCGGACTGCATCGCCGACCTGCCGCCGCCCGCAACCCCGCATTGTCCGCTCTGCCTGATCGCGACGACCTATGGCGAGCGCTGCGGCGCCTGCCAGCGGCAACCGCCCCATTTCGACGCGGCGCGCGCGCTCTACCGCTACGATTTCCCGCTCGACCGCTTGATCCACCTCCTGAAATACCGCGCCGGCTTCGCCCTGGCGAAAACCTGGGGACGACAATTGGCGGCGCTGACGGCCGATCTGCCGGTCGACCTCATCCTGCCTCTTCCCCTGCATCCCGAACGCCTCGGCGAGCGAGGCTACAACCAGGCGCTGGAGATCGCCCGCTCCCTCGCGCGGGCGCGCGGCTTGCCATGTGACCGGGAAAGCCTCGTCAAGACACGCGCCACGCCGCCGCAGACCAGCCTGGACATGAAGGCGCGCAAGAAAAACCTGCGCGGCGCGTTCGAATGCCGACGAGATTTTTCCGGACAAACCCTGCTCCTGGTGGACGATGTCCTCACCACCGGCGCAACCGCCGACGAAGCGGCGCGAACCCTCAAGCTGCACGGCGCGGCCAGGGTTTACCTGGCGGTCGTCGCGCGAACCGGGCATCAGGTTGGGTAGATACTGCCGCCATCAGACAGTGTCGTTACGAGAGAAGTCATTCTTATGCCAAGACGTAAACTGGCACAACAGGGATGCGACAGTTACTTAGGGTGCAATCCAAAGTGGAGGAAAGTCTTGCAGCAATGACGAGGCGGGTAATGTGGCGTTGGTTTTGTAGGTTGGATAAGCGAAGCGTAATCCGACATTCGTATTTCCACGATGCGCAGCATCGCAAATCAAAGAACAGCGGCGCAAGCGCCGGTAATGAACGATTGT
>JAITDH010000155.1 GCA_031282665.1 Zoogloeaceae bacterium
TCCCGGAAAAGCGCGTCGACCCGCTCGGCATCGGGGCGCGGCGTGACGAGGCTCACCAGCGGCACGATCACCAGCCCGGCGAGCATCGCCAGCGCGCCCGCGTTGATGGGCGAGATGTAACCCAGGAGCATGTTGGAACAGACCAGCGCGAGCGCGAAAGCGAAAGAGGCCCACACGCTTGCCGTAGTGGTGCGCCGCCAGTAGAGCCCATACAGGAAGGGGGCCAGGAACGCCCCCGCCAGCACGCCCCAACTGATCGACATCAATTGCGCGATGAAGGTGACCGACGAGTTGTACTGCATGATCGCGATGACGGTCGAAATGAGCACGAACGCCACGATCAGCAGCCGGATCGACACCAGTTGCAGGCGAATGTTCCTTTCCCCGATGAAATTGCCCTTGAGGAAATCCAGCGTCAGGGTCGAGCTCGAAGTCAGCACCAGCGAACTCAGGGTCGACATCGAGGCGCTCAGCACCAGCACCACCGTGAGGCCGATGAGCAGGTCGGGCATGCCGGCGAGCATGGCGGGAATCACCGAATCGTATACAGGCGTTCCGCCGGGTGTGTAAGCGACCCGCTCCGCCGCCAGCCGTCCGAAACCGCCCAGGAAATAGCTGCCGCCCGCGACCAGCAGCGCGAACACCGTCGAGATGACGGCGCCGCGCTTGATGGCGTTGCTGCTCCGGATGGCGTAGAACTTCTGCACCATCTGCGGCATCCCCCAGACGCCGAGCGAGGTCAGCACGAGCACGCCGAGGAGATTGAGCGGATCGGGCCCGAAGATCGACACGAAAACGCCCTGCATTTCCGCCATGCCTTCTCCCCCTGTTCCCGTCGAGCCGGATACCTGCGACAGCGTGACCATCGCCTGTGTGAAGCCGCCGTGCTCGCCCAGCACCGTGGCGATGACGGCGACGATACCGATCAGCATGATGATGCCCTGCACCAGGTCGTTGATGGCGGTCGCCATGTAACCGCCGATCACCACGTAGATGCAGGTCAGGATCGCCATGCCGATGATGCACCATTCGTAGGGCACGCCGAACGCCATGTCGAAGAGGCGCGAAAGCCCGTTATAGACGCTGGCGGTATAGGGAATGAGGAAAATGAAGATGATCGCCGCCGCCGCGATGCGCAAGCCGCGGCTGGCAAAGCGCGCGCCGAAGAACTCGGGCATGGTCTGGGCATGCAGGTGATGCGTCATCGCGCGCGTGCGCGCCCCGAGCACATACCACGCCAGCAGGCTGCCGACGAAGGCGTTGCCCAGGCCGATCCACAGCGCCGCCATGCCATACTTCCAGCCGAACTGCCCAGCGTAGCCGATGAAGACCACCGCCGAAAAATAGGAAGTGCCGTAAGCGAAAGCGGAAAGCCACGGCCCCACCTTGCGCCCGCCAAGCACGAAACCATCGACGTCCATGGTGCTCTTGCGGGCGTAGAAACCGATGTAGACCGTGACGGCGAAGAAGGCCGTCATCATGAGGAGTTTGGCGATCATAGGGGGAGTGGGCAGGTTGGAGGAGGAGGAGGGCGGGAGCGCAAAATTTGCATATTGTAGCCGTCCTTGCCAATTCCTGCTTGGGATCAGGGAAATCAGGGTGATGTGGCGTTGGTTTTGTAGGTTGGATAAGCGAAGCGCAATCCGACATTCCAACCACACCGATGCGTAGCATCGCAAATCAAACAACAGCGGCGCGAGCGCCGGTGATGAACGAATGTCGGATTACGCCTTCGGCTCATCTGCCGAAGGCGAAGGGATGAAGTTTTCTGGCTCCAAAAAGACGTTTACATAGAACGTTTCTACAAGAGCATCTCTACCAATTAGACTAGGCCGAGATTTACAATCAATTATTCTTACTCTGTAGTAGGTGCAATCTTTTACGTTGTATCCATCCCAATCAAAGAGACCTATAAACGCCAATTCCACCATATCTGCCGCACTGATAGTTTTTACAGAATCGTCCCAATATCCAGAAGCCGGCATCGATCTATTAACCAAGATCGGTATCCCGGCGGGACTGATGGGTATTACCTTCAAGTTGATGATTGGATCAAAGCTTGCCCTTGTCTTAAACTCAATTCCAAGAGGTTCGCATACCAATGCTCTGAATATTAAGGCATCGATCTGCTCAAACAACTCAAGGCATGTGCCAAAACGTAATGTCTCATCAAGAGTAGCAAACGTCGAATTCCAAAGATGTCTCACAGCCTCCCGATAGGCAGATATTTCAGTTGTTATATTCTTCATGACTATCAACTTTCCTTACCTGTTCTACAAGTATCTATGTTCGGCTCCTCCACATGCTTGAAGTATTCGACATTTCCCGCGCGACCAGCAGAAAAATAAAAGTGTTCGCCATCGAAGAACAAATGATGGCATGTCTGCTTTTTTCCTTTTCCAGGCACCACGACGGCAGACCATTCATCCGCCCACAGAATGCGGTACGTGCTGACTATATTTTCCCCTTCAAATTCATCGGTACAGTGCGTATCGGTGAACCGCCATGTGTTCTTTCCAAAGATCGATTTGAACCATTTATATCGCTTTGCCGCGAGACGTTTCGGAAACACCCATTCGGACATAGTCCTCTCGGCATCCGAGTGCCATGTGCCGAGCAGCCTTTTCCGGGCTTCCGCAATATATTGTGTATTGGACATGACCTAAGGTGAAAACTCAGAACACGTCATTTGCAGCATGTCCCTGCAGGTCATTGGCCGTACTCCGGATTGAATACCACGAAGTGGGGAGAGTCTTCGAAGCAGCAATCTTTGTCGGAGAGGTGTTCATGCTCCCATGATTTACCACGGGTTTCCATTCCACTTGCGCAGCTTTCCAGGAATCTTGCGATGCGGCGCAGTTCCTTCGGGGAGGCGACGAGAGTTATCTCCGCCAAGTCGGCGGGGACAATCTCTTCGACTTCCAGACCTTCGTCTGCGTAACCGTATATCTTCATTGTGAATAAAAGCTGTCAAACAAAGTTGACCGGCGCGCTGGGAACTGCCGGGCGGATGGCGTTTGGCGCGCAGGGTTGCAGGCAAAGCTCGCAGCCGGTGCAGGCGGCGGTTTCGATGTTGACGAAGGCGAGTTCCACTTCCTTGCCCGAAGGCTTGATCGCCTTTTCGCGCCGGGTGACGTGGATGGCCGGGCAGCCGATGTCGATACAGTTGCCGCAGCCGGTGCAGGCGGCTTCGTCGACCTTGTAGGACGGCCGTTTTTCGTAATCGTCGATCAATACGCAGGGGCGATTGGTGATGATGACCGAAGGGCCGCTGCGCTTGGTTTCTTCGCGCAGGGTCTTGAAGAGGACAGGAAGCTGGTAGGGATCGACGACGTGGATGCGCTCGCGCTCCACGCCCAGGGCCTCGACCAGTTGGGCGAAATCGACGCGCGGCGCGGGATCGCCGTGGATGTCGCGGCCGCTGCCGGGATTGTCCTGTCCGCCGGTCATGCCGACGGCGCGGTTGTCGAGGAGGAGCACGGTGACGTTGCCCCGGTTGTAGACGATGTCCAGGAGGCCCTGCATGCCCATGTGCAGGAAGGTGGAATCGCCGATCACGGCGACGATCCGCTTCTTTTCGTCGTCCGTTCCGCGTCCCTTGTCCAGGCCGAGCGCCACGCCCATCGAAGCGCCCATGCAGATCGTGGTGTCGAGCGCGTTCCAGGGATGCCCCGCGCCCAGGGTGTAGCAGCCGATGTCGCCGGCGATATTGATGTTCCTCAGTTGCGAGAGGGTGTAATAGACGCCCAGGTGCGGGCAGGCGACGCACAGGGTGGGAGGACGGGGAAAGACCTGTTGGGCGGGGAAATGCGTTTCGGCGGTGGCGTATTCGGGCAGCAGGCCGGCCAGCCCGGCGCGCAGCACGTTCGGCGACAGTTCCCCGGAAGAGGGAAGCAGATCCTTGCCATGGGTGGCGATGCCCGCGGCGCGGATTTCGGTTTCCAGCAGGGGTTCGGTTTCCTCGACGACGACGAGCGTTTTCGTCCGCGCCGCGAGCTGCCGCACCCGTTCGACCGGCACGGGATGCGAAAAGCCGAGCTTGAGGACGGGAGCGTCCGGGAAAGCCTCGCGCACATGCATGTAAGCCGGGCCGGAGGTGACGAAGCCGACGCGGTCGTCCGCGCCGGGTTCGAGGCGGTTGAGTCCGCTCGCTTCCGCGGCCTGGGCGAGCGCCCTGTCGCGCGCCGGGATGAGGGCAAGGCGGCGCTTGGCGTGCGCGGGCACCATGACCCAGCGGACGGGGTCCTTCTGGAAGGATTCGGCGACGCGCCCGACCTCGCGCTCGCCGGGCGTGACGAGGCATTTGACGTGGCAGACGCGCGTCGTGAGACGCAGGATGACCGGGGTGTTGAATTCTTCCGAGAGGGAAAAGGCGGCGCGCGTCGATTCGTAGGCCTCCTGTGAATCGGCGGGTTCGAGGATCGGCAGGTGGGCGAAGCGTCCCCAGTAGCGGGAATCCTGCTCGTTTTGCGAAGAGGAAAACCCCACGTCATCCGCCACCGCGATGACCAACCCGCCGACCACGCCGGCGAGCGTTTGCGTCATCAGGGCGTCGGCGGCGACGTTCAAGCCCACGTGTTTCATGGCGCAGAAGCTGCGCCCGCCCGCCAGGGAAGCGCCGATGGCGACTTCGAGCGAGACCTTTTCATTGACCGACCATTCGGAGTAGATATCGGGATAGCGGGAAAGGTATTCGAGGATTTCCGTGGCCGGCGTGCCCGGATAGGCGGCGGCGACACGGACGCCGGCATCCCATACGGCGCGGGCAATGGCCTCGTTGCCGGAAAGCAGGAGGCGCGAAGCGGCGGGCGGGGGGGTGAAGGTATGCGACAAGATTCTCTCCTCGAAGGATGGATATACACGTTCCGGCAATGAAAGGCGCCCGGAGAGGAGGAAGCCTCTGACGGGCGCCGGGGACTTGCCTTCGGATAGCGCGGGCTTACTTCGCCATCTGCTTTTCTTTCAGTTCATCCAGGGTCTTGCAATCGATGCACAGGGAAGCCGTGGGCCGCGCCTCCAGGCGCTTGATGCCGATCTCCACGCCGCATTTGTCGCAGTAGCCGTAGTCTCCCGCATCGATGCGCGCCAGCGTTTCGTTGATCTTCTTGATCAGTTTTCTTTCCCGGTCGCGGTTGCGCAACTCGACCGCGATATCCGTTTCCTGGCTGGCGCGGTCGTTCGGGTCGGCGAAGAGGGTCGCCTCATCCTGCATGGTATGCACCGTGCGTTCGATATCCTCGCCCAGATCCTTTTTGAGACTCTCCAGGAGCGCGCGGAAATGCTGGAGTTGGGCGGGACTCATGTAAGGCTCGCCACGTTTGGGAACATAGGGGGCAAAGTGTTTCTGCGGCAGTTCTTCCATTTGGATCGCGTCCTGTTCGACGAAAATTGGCAAAAGCCGAATTTAATAACAGAAAGCGGCGCTTGGCAAATGGTTCTTCAATTGGAGTTCTTCAATTGGAGTAGGTTGGATGAGCCGCAGGCGTAATCCGACAATCGTTCATCACCGGCGCTTGCGCCGCTGTTCCTTGATTTGCGATGCTGCGCATCGGTTGGACGAATGTCGGATTGCGCCTTCGGCTTATCCAACCTACGAAACCTACAAGACCGACGCCACGTCCTCCACTTTGCACTTTGGATTGCCCCCGGTATTTGCTCGGGTTTGCGTTACCATATGCCGAACCTTTTCCCAGACGGAGTCCTCGATCATGAAGACCTTGGTGCGCCTTTCGCTTCCTGTCCTTGCCCTGGCCCTGCTTTCCCTTCCCGCGTTTGCCGCGCCGCCGGCCGCTTCTGCCGCGCCTGCCGTGGCGTTCTCCGCGCCTTCCGCGCCGGTTACCCGTGTCGTGCTCTATCCCGGCAGCGCTCTGGTCGAGCGCGCGGCGCGGGTGAAGGCGGGGGCGGAGAGTCTGGAGATTAGCGGGCTGCCGGCCAATTTCGACGCGACGAGTGTGCGCATCGAGGCGGATGGCGGCATCGAGATCGGCGAACTCGTCTGGCGGGACAGCGCCCGCAACGGGCCGCTCAACGCCGAGGAAGCGCGGTTGGAAGCGAAGGTGCAAAAGCTCTCCGACCGCCTGAAGGTGATGGATGTGGAGCGCAAGGCGGCGGAACGCGAATTGAAATACCTGGAGGCGCTCGCTTCCCTCCAGGCTTCCGCTACGGAAGCCTCCGGCAATCCGGCGCGTACCCTGGAAGTCATCCGTCAGGGAAGCCTCCAGGCGGAACGGCGCATTCTGGAAGTCGAGACGCAAAAACGCGATCTCGCAAAGGAGTTGAAAGCCGCCAACGAAGATTTGGCGCGCATCCGCCCGGATGTCGATAGCGTGCGCACCCTGTCCGTGCGCCTGCGGGCGAAGAACGA
>JAITDH010000163.1 GCA_031282665.1 Zoogloeaceae bacterium
GAATTGAATGCGCGGCCGGCGCAGATCGTGGCGGCGATCGGGCTGCTGGACGAAGGGGCGAGCGTGCCGTTCATCGCCCGTTATCGCAAGGAAGCGACCGGCGGCCTGGACGATACGCAGTTGCGGCTCCTGGAAGAACGGTTGCTCTATCTGCGCGAATTGGAGGCGCGGCGGGAGACGATACTGGCCAGCATCGCGGAACAGGAAAAAATGACACCGGCGCTGCACGCGGAAATCCTCGCGGCGGAGACCAAGCAGCACCTGGAAGACCTCTATCTGCCGTACAAGCCGAAACGCCGCACCAAGGCGCAGATCGCGCGGGAAGCGGGACTGGAACCCTGCGCCCTGGCGCTCCTGGAAAATCCGCTCCTCTCGCCGGAGGAAACGGCGGCGGATTACCTGAACGCGGAAGCCGGGTTTGCCGACGCGAAGACTGTCCTGGAAGGCGCGCGCCAAATCCTCATGGAGAAATTCGCCGAGGACGCGCCATTGCTGGGCGAGTTGCGCGACTACCTGAACACGCATGGGCGGGTGCAATCCTCGCTGGTGGAAGGCAAGGAAAACGAAGGGGCGAAATTCCGCGACTGGTTCGACTTTGCCGAGCCGCTCGGGGAAATTCCCTCGCACCGGGCGCTGGCGCTTTTCCGGGGACGGAACGAAGGCATCCTGACGGTCCAATTGACATTGGATGAGGGACAGGAGACGCCGGCTTCCACCCTGAATCCCTGCGAGCAGCGCATCGCCGCCCGCTTCCGCATCCGCGACGCGGGGCGTCCCGCCGATCGCTGGCTCGTGGATACGGTGCGCTGGGCGTGGAAAGTCAAGATTTTCCTGCACCTGGAACTGGAATTGATGAACGCGCTCAGGGAACGCGCGGAAGAAGAAGCCATCCGCGTCTTTGCCCGCAACCTGAAGGATCTGCTCCTCGCCGCGCCGGCGGGCGCGAAATGCACCCTGGGCCTCGATCCCGGCATCCGCACCGGCTGCAAGGCCGCGGTCGTCGATAAAACCGGCAAGCTCCTGGCGACCGCGACCATTTACCCGCACGAGCCGCGCAACGATTGGGAAGGTTCGCTGCACACGCTGGCAAAAATTTGCCGGGAATGCCAGGTGGAACTGATCGCCATCGGCAACGGCACCGCCAGCCGGGAAACCGACCGGCTGGTCGCCGACCTGATGGCGCGTCACCCGGAACTGAAACTGGCCAGGGTCGTGGTATCGGAAGCGGGCGCTTCGGTGTATTCGGCTTCCGAATTCGCCGCGCGGGAATTCCCCCAGTTGGACGTCAGCCTGCGCGGCGCGGTTTCCATCGCCCGGCGTTTGCAGGACCCGCTGGCGGAACTGGTGAAGATCGAGCCCAAATCCATCGGCGTTGGGCAATACCAGCACGACGTGTCGCAAACCCGCCTGGCGAAGAGCCTGGATGCCGTGGTGGAAGACTGCGTCAATGCCGTGGGCGTGGATGTGAATACTGCTTCCGCGCCGCTCCTCGCCCGCATCTCCGGCCTGAATACGGCGCTGGCGGCCAATATCGTCGGCTACCGCGATGCCAACGGCGCTTTCGCGAACCGCAGGGAATTGAAAAAAGTGCCCCGCCTGGGCGAAAAAACCTTCGAGCAGGCGGCAGGCTTCCTGCGCATCCTGGATGGCGACAATCCGCTCGACGCTTCGGCGGTGCATCCGGAAGCCTATCCGGTCGTGGAAAAGATCGTCGTCGATCTGCAACGGGATATCCGCACGCTGATCGGCGACAGCCGCGCGATCTCCGCCCTCGATCCGGGGCGCTACGCCAACGAGACATTCGGCCTGCCCACCGTGCGGGACATCCTGAAGGAACTGGAAAAACCGGGCCGCGATCCGCGCCCGGAATTCAAGACCGCCACCTTTGCCGAAGGCATCCACGCGATGCAGGACCTGCGCCCCGGCATGATTCTCGAAGGCGTCGTCACCAATGTCGCGGCTTTCGGCGCGTTCATCGACATCGGCGTGCACCAGGATGGGCTGGCGCACATTTCCTGCCTCTCCGACAAATTCGTCAAGGATCCGCACGCCGTCGTCAAGGCGGGCGACATCGTCAAGGTCAAGGTACTGGAAGTCGATCTGCCGCGGCAGCGCATCAGCCTGACCCTGCGCCTGTCGGACGAAGCCGCCCCCGAGCGCCGCCACGACGCGACGCGCCCGGCGCGCGGAGAACCCCGCCCCGCGCGCCGCCGGGAAGAGCGAGGCGCGCAAGACAACGCCCTGGGCGGCGCCATGGCCGCGGCTTTCGCAAAGCTGGGGCAGACGCGGGGCGGATGAAACTCGCCGGGCGGTCATTGCGAGGCGTGTAGCGATGTGGAAACCCAGAACGATTGTCGGAATTACGCCTTCGGCTCATCCAACCTACCAAACCTACGAAACCCGTGCAAATGCCCTCCGCCCTCTTTTGACGCGCTTGACTCAGGCGTTGCCCGTGGCATCCAGCAGGGATGCTGACCAGCGTTCGTGTTTTTCGTATCCCAGAAGATGGGCCGCTGTCGCGGCGAGGTTGGCGAGGCCGGCGTTTTCCAGGGGCGCAAGCCGCAGATTCCTGCCGCTCACGCGGTCATG
>JAITDH010000030.1 GCA_031282665.1 Zoogloeaceae bacterium
CTGGTTTTCGAGAAAGGCGAGTGTCTGCTCGATCGGACGCAGGGGCGAGCCGTCGCGCCGCGCCGCGATGATCGCGTCGACCACGCCCCAGAAAAGCCGCGCCTGGAGATTCGCCGCGGGCGAGCGTTTTTCGCTTTGAAACCAGTTTGCCAATTCCGCCAGGATGGGATCGCGCGCGAGCGCCTCCGCATCCCGCGCAGCTATCTGCCCGCAGGCCGCCCGGAAGGCGGCGACACCCGTCTCGCTGCGATTGGCCAGGCGATACAGCATGGCGAGCATGCCTCCCGTCACCTGCCCCAGAGCGGGAGGACGGTCTTCATCGGCACTGGGCGCCAGGGCAAGGCTATCTTCCAAGCCTTCCAGACCTTCCAGGCTTGTGGCGAACAGGGCCTTGTTGACTTCCAGAGGTAGCGCCAGTTCCAGGTTCGAGACGCTGAACGCCATGTCTTCGATCGCCTTTCTGTCTTCCAGGGAGGAAAAGGAAAGCTTCGCGATCCGGCTGGCTGGCAGTGGCGCGCGCACGAGAAGCGCGACGTCGTCCTCCTGAAGATCGGATGGAAAAACGCCTTCGCGAATTGCGCCGCCGCGCGCGATGAGGCGAACCGGGCCCTCCAGATCGTGCAGATCCAATGCCGCGACACAAGCTTTCAGCACTACCGGATTCTCGCGCACCGCATCTTCCAGTGCCAGACGGGGCACACGGTTACGAAACAGCGGTATCCATCCGGGACAGCGAGAGAGGGAATCGGCGTAATACTTCTCGCCAAAGCCGCGCGGCCCCATGACCAGCCCAGCGGCCAACATATAGGAAAGATTCAGGTGATTGCTCACCAGATACCAAGGCGGAGAAGCGTCGCTTTTTGCGGCAAACAATTCTCCCGACGCATCTTCCTGTACAGATTTCTTTTTTGCCATGTTCATCTCTCCTGGTTGATGAGGATGCCCGGATCGACGGGCAACAATTGTTCCACTTCTGGATTGGCCTCTCCGGTGCGCAGCAGAATCACATACTCGCGGGCGCGGGAAACCATGACGTAGAAAAGCATTTTCAGATAGGGATTGCGTTCCCAATGCTGGTCGATGTCCGCGAGGATCACATAATCGAATTCCAGCCCTTTGCAGGATTGCGCGTTGATGACCATGAGACCGCCCTGACCGAAATCCAGAGCGGCTTGTTGCCTAACGGCATAGGTCTGGATCGGGGGCTTTTCGTGGTCGAGCGCAGGATGGGCGCCCGTGAGCGCGTTGAAAAACTTTTCCCGCGTTTTATTATCGGGCGTGATGAGGCCGATCAGCTTGCGCGGGTCTTTATCGCAAAAGCGCAGAATCCGGTCGATGAGAGACCCGAAATATGTTGGGCCATAGTGCAACAATAGCGGAATCCCAAGGGATCGTCGGCTTTCGGGGGGAAGCGCGGGCGGCGGGCTGGCCGGATCATTGCCACAAAAGGCGCGGGCCAGCCGCGCGACGGAAAAGGCGTTCCGGTAGTTGTCGGTCAGTTCCAGGGTCATTCCGGGCGAAAGCGCCAACATATCCTCGATCTCCCGCCGGGAACTGCATTGCTCGGGGTAAATCTGCTGGTTCTGGTCGGCCACCACGTAGAAATTCTCGAATCCCCAATGGATCAGGGTTCGATAGAAAGCGGGCGGCATGTCCTGGCCTTCGTCGATGACGAGATGGAGAGGATCGACATATCGGTCTCCGGGCAGGGATTGGACCGCCCGTTCGACGCCTGCCCAGTCGATGGGACGGAAAGTTTTGCCTGGTGCTGGCGCAAGGGTGGGAACCTGTTCCTGCATGAGTACGCGGTATTGCCCGCGAAACCAAGCATCCCACGTCGCCGTCTCCAGCCGTTTCGGATCGTCGGCGAACAAATGCAAATTGGATTGCCGCAGCAGGTGGTTGTAGACGAGGAACAGATAGGGCTTTTTCTCTCTTGCCAATCTGCGCGCGCGCAGCAGCGCCACCACCGATTTACCCGTGCCCGGCCCGCCGACGATCAGGTGCTGGCCTTCGAGCGGCAAGGCCAGGGCGGCATCCTGTCCCTTGCTCAGTTCGTGGATACCGGGTAGTTTGAAAACGCGGGCGCGATTCGGGTTCGTATTCATGTCGCTTCACCAAACAAAGAGGGAAAGCCACTCGCCACATCGCCCTTGACGAACACGCGATCCAGGAGGGTATTGCCGTAATCGCAGGCGGGTTCCGGCACCAGGACGCAGGCGTGGCAGGCGGCGCGGTTCAGAAGTCCCGGCCCCTGCCCTTCGTGTTCGCCGCAGACCGGATCGAAAGCGCACCAGCGCGCGTGCTCCAGCGCCTTTGCCAAGATGCCCAAAAACCGCCGCGGCTCGGCCAGTTCCGCAAGGCCCCCCAGAGAACCAGCAAGGTCGGGAACCGCGACGTAGATGAGAATACCCGCCATCATGACGGACTTGTCCGCGCAATAGATGCGCTCGGAGAGCGAGGCGGCGGGATAGCCGCCCTCGGCTTCCAGTTGCCGGATCAACAGATGCGAGAGCGTGTGCAGGAGCAGGAAGCGCGCCGTGAGTGGATTGGGCTGCTCTCGCCCGGATTGGAAAAAACGCGGGAGCAATTGTGCTGTTCGCGCGCGAACCGCCGCGTTCTCTTCCCAACGGGAGAGCAAGCTTTCCTCAAGCGCGATAAAAATACCTTCGCCGTAAAGCTGGATGGCCGGGAGCCAGTCGCTTTCGTCCATGAGGTCGGCGGGAACCGTCACTTTTTCCTGCATGCGCCGGAAACCCCGAAAAACCTGGATTGCCTTGAGGCGGTCGACGCGAACCAGATGGCATACCGGCGCGATTTCGGCTTGCAGCCCCGGTTTCAGGTTTTGGCAGAGCGTATGCCAATCCGCACTGCGATCCCGCGTGACAAAATCCTCGTCGTCGCGCTGGTCAGGCAAGGGTTCCAGGAAGGCCTGGTATTCGCTCTCGCGTAGCATCTCCGACGTGAAGCTCTGCCCGTATAGGGGATAACCCCTCTCGATCTCAACAAGCGCCGCCTCAATGTCTTGAATCGTGCATCGGTAGTCGGTCGCCAGGCGGCGCAATACGCTCTTGCGCCTGAGACCCGGAAGCGCATTGTCGATCTTGGCACGATCTCCGGAATTCCGGTACAGACGATCCACTACCGTACCTTTGCGCAAGCGGGATTCCGGCGGAATGACCAGCACCCGTTCGCCTACTGGGGAATAGACACGAACGTCATTGACTGGCAGGATTTTCGCAAGATGCCTGGCGTCATTGTTTTCCGCCGCAGGTGGTTGCGCTTCATTTGTCCTTGCTGGCGCGATGTCCCAGATCCAGGGCTGCATGGAAGACGCGCCGAATGGCATCTGTTCATCGCCGTGAAATTCGTATTGTGCGCCGCAGGCGGCACAACGCAGAATGCGTCGACCTCGCCGCTCTTCCAGATGCAGCTTGTCGCGCACCTCGCATTGCGCTTGCTCCGGGTTTTTCGTGTCCCTGTGCGCGAGATAACGCCACGGCACATCCGATAAATACCCCGCCGGATCAACCAGCACCCAGGCCACCTGTTCCAGAAACGGATGCCTGCCGCAGTCGCAGCGGGGACGATCATCATCGTCCTGCGCGCGCCAGGGTTTGT
>JAITDH010000042.1 GCA_031282665.1 Zoogloeaceae bacterium
AAGGGGAGTGTCGCACCCCCCTTTTTTATTTCAACGCAAACCTGGAGGAGAACGGATGTCTCGCATCTGGAATTTCAGCGCCGGTCCTGCCGCGCTGCCGGAAGCCGTGCTGCGCGTGGCACAGGCGGAATTGACCGACTGGCATGGGGTCGGCGCGGGGATCATGGAAATGAGCCATCGCGGGAAATATTTCACCCAGGTGATCCGCGAGGCCGAGGCGGATCTGCGCGCCCTCCTCGCCATTCCCGAACATTACAAGGTGCTTTTCCTGCAAGGGGGCGCCACCCTGCAATTTTCCCAGATCCCCTTCAATCTGCTCCATGAGAGGAGCGCCGATTACCTGGTTACCGGCGCCTGGTCGAAGAAGGCTTTCGTCGAGGCGGGGAAACTTGCCTGGGTCGGCCGGACGCGGCTGGCGGCGAGCGTGGAAGATCCCGGCGCGCCGGCTGGCGGTTTCACCCGCCTGCCAACGCCGCAAAGCCTGCAACTGGACCGGCGGGCGGCCTACCTGCATCTGTGCGGCAACGAGACCATCCACGGCGTGGAGATCCACGATGACGCCTGGCTGGCCAATGTCCTGCCGCCGGATGTGCCGCTCATCGCCGACATGAGCTCGCATCTTCTTTCCCGTCCGATGGAGGTGGAACGTTACGGCCTCATCTACGCCGGGGCGCAGAAAAACGTCGGCCCCGCCGGGCTGACCCTCGTCATCGTCCGCGAAGACCTGATCGGGCATGCCGCGCCCGGCGTGCCCGCGTTGCTCGATTACAAGACGGAGGCGGAAAACGATTCCATGCTGAATACCCCGGCGACCTTTTCCATCTATATGGCCGGGCTGGTGTTCAAGTGGTTGCGGGAATTGGGCGGTCTCTCCCGGATGGCGCAGATCAACCGCGAAAAGGCCGCGCTGGTCTATGCCGCCATCGACGAAAGCGAGGGCTTCTACCGCAACCCGGTCGACCATGCCTGCCGCTCGCGCATGAATATTCCATTCACCCTCGCCCGCCCGGAACTGGAGGCGAAATTCCTGCAAGCCTCGGAAGAAGCGGGCTTCATGGGCCTGAAGGGACACAAGTCCGTGGGCGGCATTCGCGCTTCCCTGTACAACGCCATGCCCTTGGAGGGCGCGCGCGCCCTGGTCGGTTTCATGCGCGATTTCGCGGTGGCCCATCATGAATGAGGCCTTGCAGCGGGAACTCGCCGACACGCGCCGGGAAATCGACGCCATTGATGCGCAGTTGTTGGAATTGCTCAACCGGCGCGCGCTCTGCGCCCGGCAGATCGGCGCGATCAAGATGCGCCACGCGGCTCCGGACGAAACGCCGGAACATGTCTACCGGCCCGAGCGCGAGGCGCAGGTCCTGCACCGCTTGCAGGAAATGAACCGGGGGCCGCTGCCGGACGAAAGCGTCACCCTCTTTTTCCGCGAGATCATGTCCGCCTGCCTCGCGCTGGAGGAACCGCTCGCCGTCGCCTTCCTCGGCCCGCCGGGGACCTTCTCCGAAAGCGCCGCGATCAAGCAGTTCGGCCACGCCGCGCGGCTTCTGCCCTCGCCCTCCATCGACGACGTGTTTCGGGAAGTGGAAGCCGGGCACGCCGAATACGCCGTCGCGCCCCTGGAAAATTCCACCGAGGGCGCGGTGGGGCGCACCCTCGATCTTCTCTTGCAGACGCCCTTGCAGATCTGCGGCGAAGTCGTCGTGCGCGTCCACCAGAACCTGCTTTCCAGGGCGGCGGATCTTTCCCGCATCGTCCGGGTATATTCCCACGCCCAGTCGTTCGCCCAGTGCCACGAATGGCTGAACCGCATGTTGCCGCGCATCGAGCGCGTTCCCGTCGCGAGCAACGCCCTCGCCGCGCAGATGGCCGCCGGCGAGCCGGATGCCGCCGCCATCGCCGGCGATGGGGCGGGAGAGCGTTACGGCCTCGAGCGCCTCTGCGGTTCCATCGAAGACGACCCCAACAACACCACCCGCTTCGTGGTGCTCGGCCGGCACGACGCGGGCGTTTCCGGCCGGGACAAGACCTCGCTCATCATGTCCGCCCCCAACCTGTCCGGTTCCCTGCACGATCTGTTGCAGCCCTTCGCGGAAAACGGCGTCTCCCTGAGCCGCCTGGAATCCCGCCCGGCGCGGCATGGCCTGTGGGAATACGTCTATTACGTCGACGTGGAAGGACATCGCCGCGACCCCGCCGTCGCCACCGCGCTGGAAGCGCTCGCAAAGCGGGCGGCCTATCTGAAGGTGCTCGGATCCTATCCGGTCGCCGTGCATTGAAATTGGAGCATACATGAACACAAACGCCATCCGTCCGGAAGATTCCTCCCTGCCCTACATCCAGGCCATCGCCCCCTACCAGCCGGGCAAGCCGATCACCGCGCTGGCGCGGGAAATGGGGCTGCCGGTGGAATCCATCATCAAGCTCGCCTCCAACGAAAACCCGCTCGGCATGTCGCCCAAGGCCAGGCAAGCGGCCAGCGAAGCGCTCGCCGATGGCGAACGCTATCCCGATCCCTTCGTCCTCATCAGCGAACTTGCCCGGAGACACCAGGTCGCGCCGGGGGAAATCGTGCTCGGCAACGGCTCCAACGACCTGCTCGACCTCATCGCCCGCGTCTTCCTGGACAGCGGGCGATCCGCCCTCGCCTCGCAATACGCCTTCGCCGTCTATCCCATCGCCACGCTTTCCGTCGGCGCCGAAACGATCACCGTGCCCGCGAAAAACTTCGCCCACGATCTTCCCGCCTTCGCGGCCGCCCTGCGTCCCGATACCCGCGTCGTCTGGATCGCCAATCCCAACAATCCGACCGGCACCCTGCTCCCCGCGGCGGAACTGCGCGCCTTCCTCGGCGCCTTGCCACCAAATGTCATCGTCGTGCTGGACGAAGCCTACAACGACTATCTCGCGGAGCGGGACCGCTACGACGCCATCCCCTGGGTGAAGGAATTCCCCAACCTCATCGTCGTGCGGACCTTTTCCAAGATCTATGGCCTGGCGGGTCTGCGCATCGGCTATGGCGTCGCCTCCGCGCCCGTCGCCGACCTGCTGAACCGCGTGCGCCAGCCCTTCAACTGCAACAGCCTGGCGCTGGCCGCCGCCCTCGCGGCCCTGGACGACACGGATTTCCTCGCGCGGAGCTTCGCCTGCAACCGGCAGGGCATGGCGGACATCGCGGCGGGCCTCGACCGCCTGGGGCTGGAATACATCCCCTCCAGCGGCAATTTCATCACCTTCAAGGCGAGCGCGCATCAGGACGGCACGGCGGCGGTCAACCTGAAGCTCCTGCGCCAGGGCGTCATCGTCCGCCCGCTCGTCGGCTACCGGATGCCGGAATGGCTGCGCGTCACCATCGGCACGGAAAAGGAAAAC
>JAITDH010000116.1 GCA_031282665.1 Zoogloeaceae bacterium
CCGAAGCAGCGCGCCAATGCCGCCGGAAACCGGCGCTTGCCTACAGGCGGCTTGCAGGCTGGAAGCGAGCGTCTTGCAGTATTCCTGCCAGGCGAAGGTATCGTTTTTCATGGGCGCAATCCAAAGTGGGAACAAACGAAGCGCCGCCGCTTGCCGTCCCCTCGCCCCCTTGGGGGGAGAGGGTGGCCCGAAAGGGCCGGGAGAGGGTGCTGTTCCACACGGCGCGTAGCGCCGGAAACTTTATAAAAACCCCTGACCCAAGCGCCGCGCTACCCCCTCTCCCGCCCCTGACGGGGCACCCTCTCCCCCGAAGAATCGGGGGCGAGGGAACGGCACGCGGTCGTGCTGCGTCAATCAGCGGAGGAAAAGCCTTTCCAGACAAAGCACCATCGCTTGCCGTCCCTTCGCCCCCTTGGGGGGAGAGGGTGGCCCGAAAGGGCCGGGTGAGGGTGCTGTTCCACACGGCGCATAGCGCCGGTAATTTTGTAAAAACCCCTAACCCAAGCGCCGCGCTACCCCCTCTCCCGCCCCTGACGGGGCACCCTCTCCCCCGAAGGATCGGGGGAGAGGGAACGGCAGGCAGCGGTGCTGCGTTTGTTTTCTCCACTTTTGATTGCGTCCACTTTTCGACGTTTACTTACCCACTTCCGTAAGAATGTCGCCGATGATGGCGAGTCCTTCGTCCAGCACCGCGTCGCTGATGGTGAGCGGCGTCATCAGGCGCAGGACGTTGCCGTTGACGCCGCAGGTGAGGAGAAAGAGACCGCGCTTCAGGGCTTCCGTCTTCAGGGCGTTGGCGATTTTTGGCGCGGGTTGCTGCTTGTCGCCGCCGATGGAAAATTCTACCGCGCTCATCGCGCCCAGACCGCGAATGTCGCCGATGCAGGAAACCTTGCGCGCCAGTTCGGAAAAATAGCCGCGAATGCGCGCGCCAATGGCTACGCTGCGCGCGCAGAGGTTTTCTTCCTCCACGATGTCCAGCACGGCGAGCGCGGCGGCGCAGGAAACCGGGTTGCCGCCATAGGTGCCGCCCAGACCGCCGGAAGTGGAGGCATCCATCACGTCGGCGCGGCCAACGATGGCGGAAATGACCGTTCCGCCGCCCAGTCCCTTCGCCAAGGTGATGATGTCGGGAATCACGCCGGAATGCTCGATGGCGAAGAATTTGCCGGTACGCGCCACGCCGGACTGGATTTCGTCGGCAATGAGGAGAATGCCGTTCTGGTCGGCCAGCGCGCGCAGACGCTGAAGAAAATCGGCAGGCGCGGGAATGTAGCCGCCCTCGCCCTGCACGGGTTCGACGAGAATGGCCGCGACACGCGAGGCTTCGATGTCGCTCTTGAAAATCTTCTCGATTCCGGCGATGGCGTCATCGACGGAAACGCCCGCACATTCGGAAGGATAGGGCGCGTGAAAAATATCGCCGGGAAAGGGGCCGTAGCCGATCTTGTAGGGCGCAACCTTGCCGGTCAGGGCGAGGGTCAGGAGCGTGCGTCCGTGGAAAGCGCCCTGAAAGGCGATGACGCCGGAGCGTCCGGTGTAGGCGCGCGCCGCCTTGACGGCGTTTTCCACCGCTTCCGCGCCGGTGTTCATGAAAAAGGTCTTCTTCGGCGCGCTGCCGGGAGCCAGTTTGTTGAGGCGTTCAGCGAGCGTCACATAGCCTTCATAGGCAACGGTCTGGAAACAGGTATGAGTGAACAACGGCGCTTGCGTTTCGATGGCGGCCACGACTTTCGGATGGCAATGTCCGGTATTCACTACGGCGATTCCGGCGCAAAAGTCGATGTAACGCTTGCCTTCCACGTCCCAGATTTCGGCGTTGAGCGCCTTTTTGGCAAAAACCGGATGGGCATTGCCGACGCCGCGCGGCAGGGCGTCGACGCGACGTTGGAAAAGCTGGGCGTTGGTTTGCGATGCGGACATGAATGAAAAACTCCTTGCGGTAGTGGTTGGGGAAAGCGTGGTGTCAGTCCGCGCCTTCCTGTGAGGTCAAGCAAAAGTGGATGTCAAGGCTGCACAGCCTGGGCGATGGTTTTCCTCCCCCCTGACAAGGGGGGATCGAGGGGGGTTTTAGGCGGTTCGGTTTGCAGTGTGGCGTAGCTCTTGTTTCACTGCCGCAAAACCCCTCCCCGGCCCTCCCCTTGTCAGGGGAGGGGGAAAGGTCAGACGCCTGCCAGAACCGGTTCGCCGTCGCCCTGATCCTTGTCGTCTTCCCGTATGGCCGCCGCCTTCTTGTCGCCGAAGAGAATGTGGGCGTCGCCGTAGGGAGAAGAACCGTGGTCGTAGGGTTTGAAGAGCGTCATGTATACAAAACCCACGCCCAGCACGATGCCGCAGGAGACGATCATGTTCCAGTCGCCGCCGCGCGGCCACGCCATGTTGATGATGGCGAGCACGCCGTAAACCAGCGCCGCGATATTCACCGGCCAGGCCAACTTGCCCAGGCGGAACGCGCCGGAAGGCTTCCAGCCGCGCGCGCGGGCGATGAGGGCCGCGATGACGATCATCTGGAACGACAGATAAATGCCGATGACGCCGAAGCTCACGATGGTGACGATGGCGTCCTCCATCCAGTAACTGGTGACGCACAGGGCGCTGGTCAGCACGCCGACGAGGAGAATCGCGTTCGAGGGCACGTGGTGTTTTTCCGAAACGCGGCGAAAGAGCTTGCTGCCGATGAACATGTCGTCATGCGAGTAGGCGTAGATCATGCGGCTGGCGGCGGCTTGCAGGGACAGGATGCAGGAAAGGAAGGAGATCGCCACCACCGCGACAACGAGCTTGGTGCCCACCGGCCCGAAGGCTTGATTGAGGATGGCGATGATGACGGGGGTTCCGTTCTCGTCCGGGTGCAGCGCCGCCTGCATGTTCGGCACCGCGAGGATGAGCGAGACGCAGATGAATATCGCCGCCACGCCGCCAACGTAGATGGTCATGCGCATGGCCTTGGGAATGGCGCGGGAGGGATTCGGGGTTTCCTCGGCCACGTCGCCGCAGGCTTCAAACCCGTAATACTGGAACAGGCCGCCCAGCGAAGCCGCGAGGAAGGCGGGCCAGTAGGAGCCGTCGATATGAATATCGAAGATATTGAAAAACACCCCGAAATCGTAATTGCGATGGAAGAGAAGCAGGTACGCGCCCACCACGAGCGCGCCGATCAGCTCGCAGAGAAAACCGAACATGGCGACCCGTCCCAGCCAGCGCGTGCCTTCCAGATTGAAGCCGGTCACAATGGCGATGAGTGACAACGCGATGATCACCGTCAACATCGACGAGGATTCCATGCCCATCATGGAAGCGAGGAAGGGCGACGCGCCCACCGAGATTCCGGCAATGCTGGTACACAACGCCCAGGCGTAGATCCAGCCCGCCATCCACGCCCAGCGCTTGCCGACGAGCCGCCGCGCCCAGGGGTAGATGCCGCCGGAAATCGGAAACTGCGAGACGACTTCACCAAACACCAGGCAGACCAGGAACTGGCACAGCGCGATGATGAGATAGGTCCAGATCATCGGCGGCCCGCCCGTGGCGAGACAGAAGCCGAAGAGGCTGTAGACGCCCACCACCGGCGAAAGATAGGTGAAGCCGAGCGCGAAGTTCTGCCACAGGCTCATGCGCCGGTTGAAGTGCGGATTGATGCCCAGCGCCTTCAGTTGCGCGACATCTTCGGCATCGCCCGCCTCCACGGAAGTCGGGTTGAGCGGATCATGGATCGTTGCGGTCATGATGTTTTCTCCTCAGGATGGAATTGCAAAAAACGGGGATTCAGTGTGGGGTTGCCTTTTGACGCCGCTAGCCCAGGTGTATCCAGACCGATTTCGTCTGCATGTGGGCGAGAATGGTTTCAAAACACTTGTCGCGCCCCTGCCCGGACTGCTTGACGCCGCCCCAGGGCTGCGTCATGTCGCCGTGTTCGTAGCAGTTGACCCAGACGATGCCGGCTTCGATGTCGCGTGCCGCCTTGTGCGCGGTGGCAAGATCCTTCGTCCACACCCCAGAGGCAAGGCCGTAGAGGCTGTCATTGGCAATGGCAATGGCTTCCGCGTAATCCTTGAATTTCATCACCGCGCCCACCGGCCCGAAGATTTCCTCGCGGGCGATGGTCATGTCGGGCGTGATCTTCCCGAAAAGCGTCGGCTGCACGTAACAGCCCTTTTCCAGACCCGCAGGCACGCCGCCGCCGAACACCAGTTCGCCGCCTTCGGCCTTGCCTTTTTCGATGTAGGACAAGACCCGCTGCTGCTGCTCGCGGGTGACGAGCGGCCCCATCGTGGTCGCGGGATCGAGCGGATCGCCGGGGACGAAGCGTTTGGCGGATGCGCTGAATTTTTCGATGAAGGCGTCGTAAAGCGATTCATGCACCAGAAGACGGGAACTGGCGCTGCACACCTCACCCTGATTGGTGTAGATGTTGTTCACGCAATAGGTGACGGCGGTATCGAGATCGGCATCCGGCAGCACGATCTGCGGACTTTTGCCGCCACACTCGGTCGTCACCTTCTTCATGTTGGATTGACCGGCATAAATCATCATCAGCTTGCCGACCTCGGTGGAACCCGTAAACCCGATCTTGTCCACGCCCATGTGCAGGGCCAGCGCGCGGCCCGCGTCCTCGCCGAAACCGTTCACCACGTTGAAGACGCCATCCGGCACGCCCGCATCCGCAATGATCTTCGCCAGCAAGAGCGCGGAGAGCGGGCTTTGCTCGGCGGGTTTCAAAATGACGGAATTGCCCGCCGCAAGCGCGGGCGCGACTTTCCAGGCCGCCATCATCAGCGGGTAATTCCAGGGCGTCACACAGGCGACCACGCCCAGCGGCTCACGCACGATCATGTGCAGCGCGGCGGGGTCGGTGCTGGTGACGACACCTTCCACCTTGTCGATCGCCTCGCCGAAATACTGGAAGGTCAGCGCGGAGAACGGCACATCGCCGCCGACGAGTTCGGAAATGGATTTGCCCATGTCGAGCGAATCCAGCACGGCAAGCGTATCGGCATATTCCTCGATGCCGCGCGCGATGCGATACATGATTTCCATGCGCTCGCGCGGCGGCATCCTGGCCCAGACCCCGCTCCTGAAACTGCGCCGGGCGGCTTCGACGGCAAGGTCGATGTCTTTTTCCGTGCCCCTTGCCACTTCGGCAAGCACACGGCCATCCACGGGATTGAGGCTCTTGAAGTGCTGTCCGTCAACCGCCTCCACAAACCGGCCGTCGATGAAAAGCCGGGTTTCGGGTTTGGTCGCAGCCGCAAGTTGCTTCCAGTATTGCGTATCTTTCATGCTTGCTCCTTCGCAGTTCCAGGGATGGTTGCTTGTTGTTCCGGTATAGCCTCTGCATATACCGTGCCATCTCTTGCCGCGCTGCACAAAAAACACGCAAACACATGAATTCAAACGAATTTATACGTCATCACCCGAACCCGCCCCCAACCGGATTCGCAGCGGACGCTGCGTTTTCCCGCTGAAAAAACGCGCTGCGCTGCAAAATATCATCGGAGATTGGATGC
>JAITDH010000117.1 GCA_031282665.1 Zoogloeaceae bacterium
TACGACGAGACGCCGGCGCAACTGGCCGCCGAACTGGGCGACTGGGCGCGGCAGGGGATGCTCAACATCGTCGGCGGCTGTTGCGGCACGACGCCGGAGCATATCGCCGCCATTGCCGAGACGGTGGCCGGGATGACGCCGCGCCAGGTTCCGCGGATCGAGCCGCAGTTGCGCCTTGCCGGGCATGATGCCTTCAACGTCGGCCCGGCGAGCCTGTACGTCAATATCGGCGAGCGGACCAATGTCGCCGGATCGCGCGCCTTCGCCCGGATGATCCTGGAAAAGCGTTACGACGACGCCCTGGCCGTGGCGCGGCAGCAGGTGGAAAACGGCGCGCAGATCATCGACGTCAATATGGACGAGGCGATGCTGGATTCCGTGGCGGCGATGCGGGAATTCCTCCGCCTCATCGCTTCCGAGCCGGATATCGCCCGCGTGCCGGTGATGGTCGATTCCTCGCGCTGGGAGGTCATCGAAACCGGCCTGGAGAATATCCAGGGCAAGGGCATCGTCAATTCCATTTCCTTGAAGGAGGGCGAGGAAAAGTTCCTCCATGAGGCGCGGCTGGCGCGGCGCTATGGCGCGGCGGTGGTGGTCATGGCCTTCGACGAGACGGGGCAGGCGGACAGCTACGCGCGGAAGATCGAAATCTGCGCGCGCGCCTACCAGCTTCTCACCGGCGACGGTTTCCCGGCGGAAGACATCATTTTCGATCCCAATGTTTTCGCCATCGCGACGGGCATCGAGGCGCACGACGGCTATGCCGTCGATTTCATCGAGGCGGCGCGCTGGATCCGCCGGCATCTGCCGCAGGCGCAGATATCCGGCGGCGTCTCCAATGTTTCCTTCTCCTTTCGCGGCAACGACGCGGTGCGCGAGGCCATCCACACGGTATTCCTCTACCACGCCATCCAGGCGGGGATGACGATGGGCATCGTCAACGCCGGGATGCTCGGCGTTTATGACGAACTGGATCCCGGACTGCGGCAGAGGGTCGAGGATGTGGTGCTGAACCGCTCGCCCGCCGCGGGCGATGCCCTGCTGGAATTCGCGCAGACGGTGAAGGAAGGAAAGGGCAACAAGGCGGCGGGCGCGGTGCTGGAATGGCGGCAGTGGCCGGCGGAAAAACGCCTGGAACACGCCCTCATCAAGGGCATCACCGAGTTCGTCGTGGAGGATACGGAGGAAATCCGCGCCGCGCTGGAGGCGGCGGGCATGCCGCCGATCGCCGTCATCGAGGGGCCGCTGATGCGCGGCATGAACGCGGTGGGCGATCTCTTCGGCGCGGGCAAGATGTTCCTGCCGCAGGTCGTCAAATCCGCCCGCGTCATGAAACAGGCGGTCGCCTGCCTGATCCCTTACATCGAAGCGGAAAAGGCGCGCACCGGCGCGGCGAGCAAGGGGAAAATCATCATCGCCACGGTGAAGGGCGATGTGCACGACATCGGCAAGAACATCGTCGGCGTGGTGCTGGGTTGCAACGGCTACGACATCGTCGATCTCGGCGTCATGGTGCCGTGCGAGAAGATCCTGCATGCCGCCAGGGAACACGGCGCGGCGGCGATCGGCCTTTCCGGCCTGATTACGCCCTCCCTGGAGGAAATGAGCCATATCGCGGTCGAAATGGAGCGCCAGGGCATGGCGATGCCGCTCCTGATCGGCGGCGCGACCACCAGCCGCGCCCACACCGCGATCAAGATCGCGCCCCATTACCAGGGCGTGGTGGTGCATGTGCCGGACGCCTCGCGCGCCGTCGGCGTGGTGAGTCGCCTGTTTTCCAAGGAGCATGAGGCCAGTTACCGGGCGGAACTGGCCGACGAATACGCCCGCCTGCGCGAAGCGCATGCCCGGAAGCAGGGCGCGACCCTGGTCCCGCTGGACGAGGCCCGCGCCAACGGCTTCGCGCGGGAGGAAAGCCCGGCAATCCCCGCGCCGAGAAAACCCGGCCTGACGGAAATCCGTTTCGATCTGGAAAAGCTGGTCGAGGTCATCGACTGGACGCCCTTCTTCCAGAGCTGGGATCTCGTCGGCCGTTTCCCCGCCATCCTGGACAACGCGACGGTTGGCGAAACGGCGCGGCAACTGTACGCCGACGCCCGCGCCATGCTGGCAACCCTGGTCCGGGAAAACTGGCTGGACGCCCGGGGCGTCTTCGCCCTGTGGCCGGCCGCCCGCGACGGCGACGATCTCGTCTTCTACACCGGCGACGACCGGCAGGAAGAACGGGGCCGCTGGCTCGGTCTGCGCCAGCAGCATAAACAGCCGCCGGAACGCCGCAATCTCGCCCTCGCCGATTTCGTCGCCGAAAAGCAAGGCAAAATCCGGGATTGGGCGGGCGTCTTCGCCGTCACCGCCGGCCTGGGCATGGAAAGGAAGCTGGCCGATTTCGCGGCGGCGCATGACGACTACAACTCCATCCTGCTCAAGGCGCTTGCCGATCGGCTCGCCGAGGCCGCCGCCGAGTGGCTCCACCGCGAGGTGCGCACGACCTACTGGGGCTACGCGCCGGACGAACATCTGGACAACAGCGCCCTGATCGCCGAAGCCTACAGCGGCATCCGCCCCGCCCCCGGCTATCCGGCCTGTCCCGACCACACCGCCAAGCGGGAAATTTTCCGCCTGCTGGAAGCGGAAAGCCGCCTCGGCATGACCTTGACCGAATCCTGCGCCATGCTGCCCGCCTCCTCGGTCGCCGGCTTCTACCTTGCGCATCCCGCCGCGCGCTATTTCGCAATCCCGCGAATCGGCGAAGACCAGTTGCGCGACTGGGCCGCCCGCAGTGGCATGGATGTGGAGGAGGCGAGGAAATGGCTGCAACCCCTGTTGTGAACGCCGTGGGTTTCGTAGGTTGGATGAGCCGAAGGCGTAATCCGACATTCGTTTCACCGGCGCACAGCGCCGCTATTTTTGATTTGCGATGCTGCGTATCGTGGGGACGAATGTCGGATTACGCTGCGCTAATCCAACCTACAAAACCGGCGCCCCCATGAACACCTGCCGGAACGATTGAAAATGAACTTGCCGAACGCAACCCTCGTCCTCCCTCGCCGTCCCCCGATGCAAACGGCGCAGGCGACGCAAACCCTCGAATACGCCTGGATCGAGCCGGAAGGCATGGATAAAGGCGCTTCGCCACTCGTCTTCCTGCATGAAGGATTGGGCAGCATCGCGCTCTGGCGCCGCTTCCCCGCCGATCTGTGCGCGCAACTCGGGCGGCGCGGCCTCGTCTATTCGCGCTTCGGCTATGGCCGATCGACGCCCCGCCCGCGCGACGAACCCCTGCCGCCCGATTATCTCGAACGCGAAGCCAACGAAACCCTGCCCGCCCTCCTCGCCGCCCTGCTTGTGGAAAACTCGGAAAACTCGGCAAAGCCCTGGCTCGTCGGCCACAGCGACGGCGGCAGCATCGCGCTCATCGCCGCCGCCCAGGAATTGTCAACGCAACTGGCCGGCATCGTGGTCATCGCCCCGCACTACTTCGTCGAGGAAGTCTGCCTCACCGGCATCGAAAGGGCGCGCCGCGCCTACGAAGAAGGAGACCTCCGTCCCCGCCTCGCCCGCCATCACCAGGAAGTGGATTCCGTCTTCCACGGCTGGCACGATGTCTGGATGGACCCGGCGCGGCGCGGCTGGAACCTGCGGCATCTCCTGCCGCAAATCGCCTGCCCCCTCCTCGCCATCCAGGGCCGGGAAGACGAATACGCCACCCTGGAGCAGATCGAAGGCATCCGCCGCCATCTTCCGCATGCCGAACTGCGCGTCATCGAAGCCTGCGGCCACTTCCCCCACCTGACCCGCGCCGACGAAACCATCGCCGCCATCGCCGCCTTCATCCGGGAAAGCGAAGGAAAAAACCGATGAAAGGCCGTTTCCCTGGCATGCGGAAACTGGATCTGCGCCACGGCCGGGTCGATCTCGCCCACGGCGCCGGCGGGCGGGCCTCGCTACAACTGATCGTCGAGCTATTTTCTCGTCATTTCTCCAACGAATGGCTGGCGCGCGGCGACGACGGCGCCGTGCTCCCCGCGCTCGCGCCGGGCGAGCGGCTGGTGCTGGCGACCGACAGCCACGTCGTCTTTCCCCTCTTCTTCCCCGGCGGGGACATCGGCTCCCTCGCCGTGCATGGCACGCTCAACGACGTTGCCGTCATGGGCGCGCGCCCCCTGTGGCTCTCGGCCGCCTTCATCCTGGAAGAAGGCTTTCCCCTCGCCGACCTCGACCGCATCGCCGCCAGCATGGCGAAAGCGGCCCGGGAAGCCGGGACGCCCATCGTCACCGGCGACACCAAGGTCGTGCAGAAAGGCAAGGGCGACGGCGTCTTCATCACCACCACCGGCGCGGGCGCATTGCCGGAAGGCGTGGAAACCGGCGGCGCGCGGGCGCGGGCGGGCGACGCCATCCTCGTCTCCGGCACCCTGGGCGATCACGGCATGGCGATCCTGAGCGCGCGGGAGGGCCTGGACACCCTGTCCGCCGGCATGGGCTTCGCCACCCCCATCGTCTCCGACAGCGCCGCCCTGCACGATCTCATCGCCCATCTGTATCGCTCCGGCATCGAAGCGCATGTCCTGCGCGACCCGACGCGCGGTGGCCTGGGCGCGACCCTGAACGAAATCGCGCAGCAATCCGGCGTCGGCATGCTGCTGGAAGAACCCCGCATCCCCATCCACCCCGCCGTCGCCGCCGCCTGCGAATTCCTCGGCCTGGACCCGCTCTACCTCGCCAACGAAGGCAAGCTCGTCCTGATTTGTCCCCAGACGGACGCCGCCCGCGCCCTCTTGGTCCTGCAATCGCACCCGCTGGGCCGCCAGGCGGCGATCATCGGCGCCGTCGTGGAAGACGCGCGCCATTGCGTGGAAATGCGCACCAGCGTGGGCGGACATCGCATCGTGGACTGGCTGGCGGGAGATCAACTGCCGAGAATCTGCTGAACCCGCGAGTCCGCCGGAGGGCAATCCAAAAATGGAGGAAAACCCTTGCCAAGCAAAGAGCAAACGCAAAATTCATGTGCTCACCTCCGAACTCGTCATTGCGAGGGCGAAGCCCGTGGCAATCCAGACGGCCTTTCCATTTGCTTTGCCGTTCAAGAAAGCTGAACCGCCGCTTGGATTGCCACGTCGCTACGCGCCTCGCAATGATGAGCTTGAAGGTGAGCGCATGAATTTCGCGCACGTACTTCG
>JAITDH010000171.1 GCA_031282665.1 Zoogloeaceae bacterium
TCATCGCGGTAGGGGAGCAGGTTGATGCCTTCGTTGAAGCTGCGCAGGGCCAGACCGCAGGCGTTCAGGAGCGCGGGGGCATCACTTTGCAACACGCTGGAACGTATCTTGTCGGAAATCTGCATCCCGGCAAAGGGATTGGCAATGACCGTGCTGACCTGGGTACGCGCGGCAACCTGTTCGGCGATTCCGTTGATCGCGGCGCAACCGCCCGCCAGGACGATACGGTCGACACGGGAAAATTGCGTGGTCGTGAAGAAGAATTGCAGGGAACGGGCAACTTCCAGCGCAAGGTTTTCCGTGAACTGCGGCAGGAGGTCGGTGACATATTCCTCCGGCAGGGTTCCGGAACGCTTGCCCGCCTCGGCCTCTGCATAACCCATGCCGAAGCGCCGGGCGACATCCTGAGTCAATTGGTTGCCACCGAACGCCTGTTCCCGGCTGTAGATCGGCGCTCCGTTTTTCAGCACCGAGAAGCGCAGGACATTCATGCCGATATCGACCAGCGCCACGATGGAAGAGGAGCCGAGTTCCGACAACTGACCGAGGACCAGTTCCGACGCCGCCAGCGAAGCATTCGACTCGACATCGACGAGCAGGACGTGCAAGCCGATGGCTTCGGCGACCGCTACGCGGTCCTCCACCCGGTCACGCTTGGTCGCGACGATCAAGACTTCTTCTTCGTCCGGATCGGACGCAGGCCCCACGACCTGGAAGTCCAGGCTGACTTCGTCCATGGAGAAGGGAATGTGCTGGCTGGCCTCTGATTCCACCAAGCCAACCAATTCATCTTCACGCAAACCAGTCGGAACAGTTATCTTTTTGGAAATAACGGCCGAGGTTGGCAGCGCCACGGCCACGTTGCGCGTAGAAGATCCCAAGCGTTTCCAGGCAGAGCGCACGGCGCTCTGCACGGCATCCAGGTCGGCGATGTTGCCGTCGACCACGGCGTCCTTGGGGAGCGTTTCAATTGCATAACGCTCTACGCGATAGCCGCGCCCAGTGGCGGACAGCTCGACCAACTTGACGGCCGAGGCACTGATGTCCAGTCCCAGCAAGGGAAGCGACTTCTGATTGAGAGAGAGATTCAAACCCACCGCTACCTCCAAAATCTCTGTTAGAAACAGGCAGTTACAGCGATAACCGATAAATTACATTAAATCCTGTCTATAAGCATAACATGATGTAAATATTTTTTACTTTTCATAAGGTCAATGATTAAAAAACAACATATTCCCCAGTCGATCATGCATGACAGCGGCGATGCAAAAAACGCTTCCCGAAATCCCGCGCGCCCAGCATGGCCGCCCATAATAGCGCAGCGCCCAGCAATGCGGTGAACACGGCGGGAATGGCCATGCAGGCAATCGACCAGCGGATATCCCGATTGAGCAGGGCCTCATCCGGATCGGATGGATTGACCCAAGCGCGGGCGGTTTTTGCATAGAGCAGTTCGGCATAGGCCTGCCGGAGGGATTCGGCATGGGTGAGCCAGGTGTAGAGGCCATAGCGCTCGGAGCGATGTACTTCGCCATTCACGCGGTAGCGGTATCGCACTTCCAGGCGGCTGCCCTGCGCCCCGGTCACCAGGTGTACCGTGTCGATTTTCGCGCTTACCTGCGGCCAGTTGCGGCTGCGCCAGGCGTCGCAAAGCGGCGCGACCGCCAGTTGCCAGGCGGCGAATGTTCCGCCGCAAAGCAGGATGATCGCCAGCAGAACCAGTCCAGCGCGCGCGATGGCGCGCCCGACCGGGGTGACCGTGTCGACCGCGAGGAGACTCATCCGCCGCTCCTTTTGATTTCCTGCGCGCTCAATTCCCGCCAGAGTCCGTCGATATGGCCCTGGATCGGGTGAAAACGGGCCTTGTAGGCCATCTTGCGCGTTTCCCGAATCCAGTAGCCGAGATAGAGATAGGGCAATTCCAGGCGCCGGCACAACCCGGCCTGCCAGAGGATGTTATAGGTCCCGTAGGTTGCCTGGGGGACATCCGGGTCGAAAAAGGTGTAAACCGAGGAAAGCCCATCGTCAAGCACATCGATGATGCTGACCATGCGCAGGTGATCGTTTTCGCGAAATTCCACCAGACGGGTATCGACGGAACTGGCCAGCAGGAATTGCTCATATTGCTCGCCATTGTCCTCATCCATGCCGCCTCCGGGATGCCGCCTGGCCTGGTAGCGGACATACAGATGGTAGTGCTCCGCATCGTAGTCCAATGGACGTTCGCGGGTTTCCAGATTGCCGTGGCGCGCCCAGGATCGGCGCTGGCTGCGATTCGGCTCCAGGCGTTCGACGGGCAGGCGCACCGGAACGCAGGCGCGGCATTCGTCACACCACGGGCGATAGGTAAACAAACCGCTGCGGCGGAATCCGGAATGCACCAGAGAGCTGTAAACAGTCGTGTCGATCATCTGAGCGGGCGTTGCTACCTGCGAGCGCGCCATTTGTTCCGGCAAATAACTGCATACATAGGGCGAGGTCGCATAAAACTGCAACAACGCGAAAGCGGGATCATCATGGACGCTCATGGCGAAGCGCCTTTCCCATCCAGCGGGCGAGTCCAGGGTAACGGATATTGCGGCCATGCGCCGGGAGCATTTTCCCGCTCCACCAGATCGCGCAAAAGAGTGTTGAATTCGAGGCGGGGAATTTCCCGTCCGCCCAGGGAAGCCAGGTGAGCGGTTTTCACCTGGCAGTCGATCAGGCCGAAACCTTCCGCCCGCAGATGGCGGACGAGGTAGGCAAAGGCAATCTTGGAAGCATCGCGCCGCAGGGAGAACATCGATTCACCGTAGAACATGCGGCCGATCGCCACGCCGTACAATCCTCCCGCCAGTTCCCCGTCCATCCATGTCTCGACGCTGTGGGCATAGCCCGCCGCGTGGAGGGCGGTGTAGGCATCCCGGATTTCGCCGGTAATCCAGCTTCCCGCCTGATCGCGGCGAGGCGTTTTTGCGCAGGCGGTGATGACTTTTGCAAAAGCGGTATCCATCCGCACTTCATGCGCGCCATGGCAGAGAACCCTGCGCAACGAGCGGGAAAGGCGGAATTCTTCCGGAAACAGCACCATGCGCGGATCGGGGCTCCACCAGAGCGGCGCGGGAGCTTCTTCGTCGTACCAGGGAAAGATGCCCTGCCGGTAAGCCGCCAGCAAACGGGAAAGCGAAAGATCCCCACCCATGGCGACGATGCCTTTTTCCCGCGCCCAGGAAGACACGGAACGAGGCGCCTTTCCCCTTGTCCAGAATTCCGCGTGATCCGCTGAGTTTTTCATTTGCCTTGTGCGGCAAAGCCGCCGCCCCGCCGTGTCCTACTGGGTCTGTGGCGTGCTCTCGCCATCCGCGGGATCCGTGGCGGCGGAAGCATCTTCAGGCTGGATGAGACGGCGGGCGCCGTCGTAACGCTGCGCCCAATAGCTGTTTTGCATATTTTCCAGGCGCACCATTTTGCCGACATTCGGCGCGTGCAGGAAATAATTATCGCCGAGGTAGATGCCAACATGGGAAAAAGCGCGGCGCATGGTATTGAAGAAAACCAGATCGCCCGGCCGCAATTCGGCGCGGGCGATTTCCTTGCCATGCCGGGATTGCTCCCTGGCCGTGCGCGGCAGGACGAGACCGGCCGCTTCCCGATAGACCAACTGCACGAAACCGCTGCAATCCAGGCCGGTTTCGGGATGGCTGCCGCCCTTGTTGTAGCGGATGCCGACCAGTTCCAGTCCTTTCAGGAGCACGTCCTGGGCGACATTGGAATAGCGCTTGAGGAAAAAAGAGGTTTCCTGCGCGACGCTGGCGATGGCCTCGCGCGGCTCCGCCTTCGCCGGGGAAGCCGCGAAAAGCGTCACGCAAACGAGGGATATGAAAAAAAAGCCGAAAAGCGGCTTGCAAGATTTCAACATTGGGTCACAATTCTCTGTCGTTCACGACAAGCAATCTAAGGGAAAAGCCTTCTTTTGTAAAGGCTATCCCATTGTTCCCCAAGGAGAATTAACTGTGCCCGACCAGCCCCGCATCCTGATCGTCAACGATTCCTGCGTGGAGCGCGCCTCGCTTTCCCAGCAACTGAAAGAAATTTACGAGATCCGGGAAGAAAACGATGGCGAGTCGGCCTGGCAATCGCTGGTGCTCGACCATACCATTGCCGCCGTCATTTCCGACCTGCAAATGCCGATCCTCGACGGCCTCGGTCTCCTGGAACGGATTCGCGCCTGCCGCCTGAGCCGCCTGCGCGGCATTCCGTTCATCCTGATTTCCAGCGACGAAGACCAGGAAGTCATGGAAAAGGCCGGGACCCTTGGCGTCTCCGATTTCATCGGCAAGGGGATCAATGCCTCCGAGCTGAAGACCCGCCTGCACAATCTGCTGCAACATTCGCTTACCCGGCGCAATCTGGAAGAACCCATGCTCGGACAGGCGCGGGATGCGAAAACCGGGCTGTTTACCCGCCGCCATATCGAATTGCAGACCGCGCAGGCCCTCTCCCACGCCATACATCACAACACATCCGCCAGCCTGATGATCATCGGCTTCGACAACTATCCCCTCATGGTCGAGCAGGTGGGCGAAACCAAGGCCATGGACATGGGCGTGAAGTTCGCCAAGAAAGTCGCCGGCAAGGTGCGGCACGAGGATTACATCGGACATTTTTCCCCCGGCCGCTTTGCCATCATCTCCCCCGGCACGCCTCCGGAAGCCTGCGTCACCTTTGCGGATCGTCTGCGCCACGCGGTCCGGGAAGCCGTGGTTTCCATCGGCGGCAGGCGCATGCCGCTGACCATGAGCATCGGCATCGCCAGTATTCCCAAGGACGATGTGGATTCGGCGGAAGCATTGATGGATCTGTCCTACAGGCGGATGGAAAAAGCCATCGCCGCCGGCGGCAACCGCACCGAATACGGTCATCTGCTGGAAGCGTCGCCCCTTGCCGCCCCGCTCACCGTCACCCAGGCGCTCGCGCTTCTGCTTGCCAATCGTTCCGACAGCGTCATCGCGCAGTTACCCAATCTCGGCCGGCAGATTCTTCCCCTGCTGCTTCTCATGCAGCGCGAGCTGGATGTGGAACTGCCGATCAACGCCCTGACGAAAAAACTTGCCGAACGTGAGCAGGCGGAAAAACCCGGCTGATCCATTCGCGGGCCGCTCGACGGGCAAAAATCGGCAAGGAAAGCAAAACATGTTGCAAAAAAGGGAATAGCCCCCCGAATAAACCATGAAAACCGTATCGTATGCGCTAAACTTCTTGTCACTTTTCTTTTTCTTTTGCCGTTTCGTGACGAGCGGCCCGAATATCCACAATGACTGAAAGACTGGAAAACATCAATGTCGCGGCTTTCGATCCGATGCCGACGCCGCGCGAACTGCACAAGAAACTGCCGATCAGCGAACAGGCGCGGCAGACGGTCAATAAAGGGCGCAAGACGCTGGAAGCGATCCTGGACCGGAGCGACCCCCGGCTATTTGTCGTCGTGGGCCCCTGCTCGATCCATGATCCGGAAGCCGGCCTGGACTATGCCCGCCATCTGAAGGCGCTGTCCGACGAACTGCATGACACGCTGTTCATCATCATGCGCGTATATTTTGAAAAGCCGCGCACCACCATCGGCTGGAAAGGATATATCAACGATCCCTACATGGACGACTCCTTCCGTGTCGATGTCGGCATGGAACGGGCGCGCCAGTTCCTTCTCGCCGTCAACGACCTGGGCTTGCCCACCGGCACCGAGGCGCTCGATCCGACTTCGCCGCAATATCTGGGCGATCTGGTTACCTGGAGCGCCATCGGCGCGCGGACGACCGAATCGCAGACGCATCGGGAAATGTCTTCCGGGCTATCCACGCCGGTGGGTTTCAAGAACGGAACCGGTGGCGACCTGTCCGTCGCGGTCAACGCCATTCTTTCCGCCTCCCGTCCGCATTCCTTCCTGGGCGTCGATGCCGAAGGCCGGGTCGCCATCGTGCGCACCACCGGCAACTCTTACGGGCACATGGTATTGCGCGGTGGCGACGGGAAGCCCAATTACGACATGGTTGCCATCGCGCTTGCCGAAGAGGCGCTTGCCAGCGTGCGGCTGCCCGCCAACCTGGTCGTCGACTGCTCCCATGCCAACAGTTACAAAAAACCGGAGATGCAACCCCTGGTTCTCGTCGATGTCGTCAACCAGATTCGCAACGGCAACCGCTCCATCGTCGGCGTGATGATCGAGTCCAATCTCGAAGCGGGCAGCCAGAGCATTCCCGACGACCTCAGCCGCCTCAGATACGGCCTTTCCGTGACGGACGCCTGCGTCGGCTGGGCAACGACCGAAAGAATGTTGCGTGAAGCGGCAAGCCAACTGAAGGACGTTTTACCCATGCGTCATTTGGAATGACGGGGATTTTACCCCTCGAACCGGGTCGATACGCAAAGCAAATATGATTTGTATCAATGCATCCTGTCCCCAAATCAACGATAATCGAATCTCGTCCATCGAAATGCAAATTTGCTACTTCCGAATTCGCATCATTGAATTGGTAAGACCGCTATGCCAAACAAATCATCTCCTACGACGCTCGACGTACTGAAACAGTTTCGTGGCATCTTCAACGCCATCAAGCTGCATTACCAAAGCGTGGAAAGCATTTCCAGGATCACCGGGGCGCAGCTCTGGAGCCTGTCCGTCGTCGTGCGCCAGCCGGGTGTCCGGGTGTCCGATCTCGCCCAGATGATGGGCGTGCATCAATCCACCAGCAGCAACCTGGTCGAACAACTGTACCGGCAGAAATTGCTCATCAAGCAACGCTCCGACAGCGATCAGCGGGTCGTGCAGCTTTTTCCCACCGAAAGCGGTATCGCGGTCGTCCAGGATGCGCCGCAACCGCTGGAAGGCATCCTGCCGAAAGCATTGAAGCAATTGTCGGCCACGGATCTGGCACAATTGCATGCCTTGCTCGGCAAGTTGATCGCCCTGCTGAAAACGCAACATACCCCGGTCAACACCCATGTCCTCTTGAACGACATTGCCGCCGCGCCCGCCCTGCGAACGGCGGATACACCAAAATTATAGGATTCCCGCTTGCAATGAACCGCGCCATACGCCTTTTTGCCATTTTCTTCCCGGCCTGTGTGCTTTCGATCATCCTTCCCGCCTGTACCACCACCACGCTTCCGGAAATATTCGCGGAAGAAGACTCTCCGCCGGAAGCGGATACGCGGCAACATCACACCATCCCCGCCGCCATTTTCCAACCCGCCCATCCACAGCCGCCCGCGCCCGCCCGCGAAACCGAAACGCCGAAAACGCCACCGACGGCCATTTTCCTGCTCCCGACGGAGGAGAAAATCCTTCCCGAAGCAACGACGGAAACCATGCGCGACATCCTGAAAAAGCAGGAAGGAAAGCGCAACATCCTGTTTACGCTGGAAGCCTGGCCATCCGGCAGGGGAAGCCGCGAAGTCGATATCGGCCTGACCAGCCAGGCCGTCAACCGCGTGCGCGACAAGCTGATCGAACTGGGCGTGCGCGCTTACCGCATCAAGACCCTGGTGCGCGGCGATCCGCCCGGCGATTCCGACGGAACCGTCCCGAACCCGAACCAGCGGCGCGTCGATCTTTTTCTTTCCCTCATGCCGCGCTGACCCGTGTTGAACCATGGAACCCGTCGTATTATTTCGCGTCCCCTGCGCCGTGTTCGTTCCCGCAAGCCTGTGTGCCGGCGCTCTTGCGCTTGCCGTCGGAGGGAGCCTTTGGTGGCTTCTTGCGCTGCCCTTCGTCGTGCTGGGGTCGTTCTGCGCGGCGCCCAACCTCAATCTTGCGGATGGCTTCCTGGCCTTGGTCGCAGTGGTTGTTGGCATCGTGGTTTCCTGCTTCCACGCGGAGGCTGGAATAATCATTATTGTAGGCACGTCCGCGAGTTGGGTTCTCTCCTCGATCGAGAAACTCGTTCGAGCGGTGCCAGATCATGAAAAGCCATAGGTCCGACATGCCCGATATTTTGCCTCCGCTCCCCCTGTACAACCGCGCTACCCTGCAACGCGTCGAACACCAGCACAAAGACGACGCCCTGATGCAGCGGGCGGCGGTGGCGGCGGCGGAATGGGCGAGCCAACTGCGCGCGGGGCGGGAAAACGATCCGATACTGTTCCTCGCCGGGCCGGGCAACAACGGCGGCGACGCGATCACCTGCGCCACCTTGCTGCGCCGTGCGGGCGTCCCGGTCGTCGCCGTGTTCACCGGCCGGGGCCGCCCCCTGCCGCCGGATGCCGACGCCGCCTGCCAGCAATTCATCGCGGCGGGCGGCAAATTCCTCGTCGACATTCCTCCCCACACCGGCTGGAGCCTGATCGTCGATGGGCTTTTCGGCATCGGCCTGAGCAAACCGCCGCAGGACGAATATGCCCGCCTGATCGTCGAAATCAACCGTCTCGCGCACGAACAAGGTTGTCCCATCCTTGCCCTCGACTGCCCTTCCGGCCTGGATGCCGACACCGGCTTCGCCCATCCGCCGACCGTCGACGCCACACACACGCTGACCTTCATCGCCGCCAAACCCGGCTTGTACACCGCGGACGGCCCGGATCATTGCGGCGAAATCCGCATTGCCGACCTCGATCTGGACATATCCGCCCAAGCGCCGAAAGAAAGCGCCTTCTTTCCTCCGGACGGTCATACGCTGGAGGTCGCCGCCTTCGCCCACTGCCTGGCGCCGCGCCGTGCCAACACCCACAAAGGCAGCTATGGCAATGTGGGCATCCTCGGCGGGGCAACCGCCATGCAGGGCGCGGTACTGCTCGCCGGGCACGCCGCCCTGAAACTTGGCGCGGGAAAGGTCTTCGTCGGGATGCTCGACGCCAAATCCGTGGATTACACGCAGCCGGAACTGATGCTGCGGCAAGCCCCGCGCATTTTCGACATCCACCTGCAAGCGCTGGTCTGCGGCCCGGGAATGGGATTGGTCGGGCAAGCCCGGGATCTCCTGCCCAGGGCGCTTGCGGCGCAAACGCCGCTTCTCCTGGATGCCGACGCCCTCACCCTGCTGACCATCATTCCTTCCCTGACGCAGCGGCTGGAATCGCAAATCCGGCAACGCAGGGAACAGGGTTTTCCCACCCTGCTCACCCCGCATCCGGCGGAAGCCGCCCGCCTCCTGGCGACGACCCCTCTCGCCATCCAGGAAAACCGCCTGGAAAGCGCGCGCGAACTGGCCCGGCGCTTCCAGGCCTGGGTCGTCCTCAAAGGCTGCGGCAGCATCGTCAGCAGTCCGGAAGGCCGCTGGTGGATCAACCGGAGCGGCAATCCCGGCATGGCCGGCCCCGGCTTCGGCGACACCCTGACCGGCTTCATCGCCGCCCTGCTGGGCCAGGGCTGGCCGGCGGGCGAAGCCCTCCTCGCCGCCGTGCACCTGCACGGGAAAGCCGCCGACGACCTCGTCGCCGCGGGCGTCGGCCCGGTGGGCCTGACCGCCAGCGAGATCATCGACGCCGCCCGCCTGCGCTTCAATCGCTGGCTGCGGCGCGATTTCACCTGAAAGCGACGACATCATGGGATTACTCGACTGGCTGCTTCCCGGACAGCAATCGCAGGAAGATCCGGACATCGCTGCCGGAATATCCTCCATCATCCAGATCGTGGACCCGCGCCTGAACGCCCTTTCCGAAACCTCCCGCATCCTGGCTCCCGCCGTTGCCGCCGCCCTCGACTTCTGCCGCGCCGCCGTCGCGGATGTTCCCGGACCGTTCGACGCCTCGCCGGGACACTGGCGGCACACGCCGGAACTTTCCGTCTTCTTCGCCAGCAACGAAGAAGTGCAGGAAATTTTCAGCCGCCAGGAAAACATCCAGGATTTCGTGACCGACCATTTCGTGGTCGACCCATCGGAGAAAACGGAAGTCTTCGCCCTCCTCTGGGCGCGGATGGAAGAAAAAAGCGGCTTCGCCATCCGGCAGGACAAAAACGGGCCGCAGCACGAAACCGCCATACGCTCCCTGAACTTCACCCGTCATCACCTGATCCTGCCGCGCGCCAGCGCCCACGAACTCGAGCACGATCTCTTCTGGGGCATCTTCCAGCAACTGGGGCAGGAAATCCTCGCCCGCCTGCAAATCCGCCAGCAGGAAGATGCCGCGCGACATGAAGAAATCGCCCTCCTGCGTTCCCGTCTCGCCCGCGACGACATCGACCACGACACACGGGAACGCCTCCAGCGAGAACAGGAAACCCTGTTGCAAGCCTCCGCGCCCCGCTCGCTGGAAGACACGCTGGCATGGGTCGCGCAAAACCTTCTTGCCCCGGAAACCCTGATCGCCATCACCCCCTGCGACCTCCGCGTCGACCACCTGAACCGCATTCTTTCCCCGGAAGAAGAAGGCCATCTTCTCCATCTCTGCCGTTTCAGCGTCAGCGCCCCCACTGCCCGCGAAGGCGTCCTGCTTCGCGTTCGTTATCCCATTGCGGAAATCATTCCCCGCGCGCAACTGCGTGAACAAATCGAGCGTCTCTTCGGATAATTTCGGATAATTATCCGGCCAGCAAAAAAGCCGCCCGTTCCTCTTCCCACGATTTTTCATCGGCGGCGGCCAGCGCCTCCAGATCGCCGGGTTCCGCGCTCGGATTGTCCACCCATTCCCGCAGTAGGGGGCTGCCATTGATGAGGTCGATGGGACGGCGCTCGAATTCGTATTCGTAGGCGAAATCCCGCCAGAGCGGATAATCCGGGTAGAGGCGGCGCAATGCCTTGAACGCCAGGGATTGCAACCGCCAGGGGCGGAACAGGCGATGATCGTAAAGCGAATGTTCCACGTGAAACTGAATGCCGTGGCAAAGCTGCCCCGCGTGCTTGTGAAAGGTTGGCTCGAACCAGCATTCGCGCAAAACGCAACCTTGCATCCACTGCGGCGCGAGGCGCTCCATTTCGGCAAGCAGCGCGCGGGCGTCGATGTCCGGCGCGCCGAACAATTCCAGGGGATGCGTCGTGCCGCGCCCTTCGGAAAGGGTCGTGCCCTCCAGCAGCACGGTTCCCGCATAGGCGCGCGCCATCGAGAGGGTGGCGGCATTTGGACTGGGATTCACCCAGGCGCGTTCCAGCAGCGGCCAGCCATGACCGGGCGCGGCCTCCGGCTGCCAGCCCCGCAGGGCAACGATCTCGCATTCCACATCCAGGCGCAGGGTGGCGATGAACCAGCGCGCCAGTTCCCCCAAGGTAAGGCCATGCCGCATCGGCAGCGCGCCCGCGCCGACGAAGCTCTCCCAACCGGGTTTCAGTTTCAGCCCTTCCACGGGACGGCCAGCCGGATTCGGGCGATCCAGGATCCAGACCGCCTTTTTCCGGGCGGCGCAGGCTTCCAGGACGTAACGCAAGGTGGTGATGAAAGTGTAGATACGACAGCCCAAATCCTGCAAATCCACGAGCAGGACGTCGAAAGTGTCCAGCATGGCCTCCGTCGGGCGGCGCGTTTTCCCGTAAAGGCTGAAGATCGGAATATGGTGCCGGGCATCGATGAAATCCTCGGACTCCACCATATTGTCCTGCTTGTCACCCCTGATTCCGTGCTGCGGCCCGAAAGCGGCGGCAAGCCGCAGGTCCGGCAGGGCGGCAAGCGCGTCCAGAGCATGCGTGAGATCGGCCGTCACCGAAGCGGGATGTGCCAGCAAGGCAAGGCGCTTGCCGGTAAGCGGGCGGCGGAGTTCCTGGTCGGCCAGGAAACGATCGAGTCCAAAAAGCATCATGTCAGATTTGGGGAAGAAGGAAGGGGAAGGATGAAACTGTCCGCATGGTGGAAATCCGCCTGACCGGCAGGATGATGGAGCGCGTAATAGGCAAGCCTTCCATCGGAAAATTCCAGGACAGTCGCCAGGGCGGCATGGAAGGGAAGATTCGCGGACGCCAGCCTATCCAGGGGCAAGCGCGCTTCCAGTTCCGCGCCATCTTGCGTGCGCCTTCCAGTACAAACAATCGGCGCGGGCAAATGGCATGGCGTTTCCATGCGCTGCCGATAGGCCGAAAACGCATAGCCCGCCCACTCTCCGGAAGGGGAGAAATTGTATTCGCGATACGCCTGGCTTCCCTGTTC
>JAITDH010000079.1 GCA_031282665.1 Zoogloeaceae bacterium
CCGGCAACGCGGTATTTCCTGTCTTGCGTTTTTTTCACTGTCGACAATTGGCTGGCAGCCATTTGTAGGGCAAGTTCGTATCAACCAAAAGCTTGGTACCTCGTCTTCCACATATCCACTCAATGCTTCCAGCCTCTGGTCCTGTGGAAGCATAGAGGTTTACGACGCAGTAAAATGGTGCAACACTCGGACATGCACTGGGTGGGAAAATAGTCTTGTTCATCCAGGCGGAAATCACCACATGGTGATTATCTATCCGATTTATGCTCGGTATTTTCTCAACGGCATGTCCAACCACCGGGTTCGGCGCCGTTGCTGTCAATCCATAGATACTGACCACACCGCCAGGAAAATGACCATTCGCCGTGTAAAACTCCGATACATCAGCCTTCATGCCTGACATCAGAGCGAGTGCTTCCGAAACATGGGCGCGTCTGGTGTAGTCCTGATAGGCGGGCATGGCAATGGCGGCAAGAATGCCGACAATGGCGACGACGATCATCAGCTCGATCAGGGTAAAGCCGTGTATGCTGGGGGGGTGATGAAATGACATGTCAATACTCCGGTTTTATTTGCGTACATATCATAAGCAAATATCATGCCGAAATAAGAAGCATGATTCAAGGCGAAGGAAATGAAGCGCCGATTATCATGTCAAAAACAGGGAAGCTCATGGCCTTTTCAGAAACCTCTTCCCGCTTCCAGGCACTGAACGGTCGTCTGAAACAACCACGCTGTCGGCGTTTTGCCTGTGGCGCGGTTGGGGGAAAAGAGAGACGCATTACGGCAAAAGTACGCAATTTTGTCGCTGGCATGGGGCCATTCAAAGCGGAGAAAAAACCTTTCCAGACGAAGCGCGGTCACATGCCCATCTTCTGACAAGGGGGCGCATTCGCAGCCGTTGTTAGCGGCCAAAGGCAGGGCGCTTTTTGTCTTGCGGTGCAAGTAAGTTGACGTGTTATAGCTAAAATCATCTGTGTATAAGCTGAAAAATGATTCTATATTGTCAATGTTATTTTTCTACGATCCCTAAATATCCTATTAACGACATCCTCTCCTTACCGCTCCGGCTCCGGCAACGTTTCCAGCGCCGCGTGTACTTCCAGCCAGCGTGATTCAGCGGCTTCCAGGGTTTCGGCGACTTCCCGCTGGTGGCGGCTCAGGTTTTCCTGAGCCTGCCGATCCGCCTCTGGCGCGTAGAGGGCGGGATCGGCCAGTTCCGCCGCGAGTCTTTCCGCTTCCGCCGCCAGCGTTGCCAGTTGCGCATCCAGCTTTTCCAGTTCCTTCAGCAGCGGACGGCGTTTTTGCAGGATTTCCTGTCGCCGCGCGGCGGCCTCGGCGCGGGTTTGCCGTCGCGCTTCCCTGGCCGCTGGAACCGCTTCCACTGCGGAATGGGGGGAATCTTTGGCGCGCTGTGTTGCCAGCCACTGGGCATAGTCGGCGAGGTCGCCGTCGAAAGGCGCGACGGTTCCCTCCGCCACACACCAGAGTTCATCGGCGACCGTGGCAAGCAAATGCCGGTCGTGCGAGACCAGCACGACGCCGCCCGTGTAGGCCTGCAAGGCGAGGCAGAGCGCCTCGCGCATCTCCAGATCCAGATGGTTGGTGGGTTCGTCCAGCAGCAGCAGATTCGGCTTCCTGCGGATGAGAAGCGCCAGCGCCAGACGCGATTTTTCGCCGCCGGAAAACGTGCCGACCAGCGCCGTGGCCTTGTCGCCGCGAAAATCGAAGCCGCCCAGATAATCGCGCAACGCCTGTTCCGGCGTCTCCGGCGCTTGCCGCAGCAGGTGTTGCAGGGGAGATTCATCCGGGCGTAAAAATTCCAGTTGATGCTGGGCAAAATAGCCGATGCGCAGGGTCTTGGCCTCCGTCTTTTCTCCCGCAAGCAATGGCAGTTCGCCGGCCAGCAATTTCATCAGCGTGGATTTGCCCGCGCCATTGCGTCCCAGAAGACCGATGCGGCAACCCGGCGCAAGCCGCAGCCGCAGGCCGGAGAGTTGCGTTTGGCCCTGATGGCCGGTCGCGCCCGCTTCCAGCGTCAGCAGGGGATCGGGTAATTGCGAAGGCGTCTCGAAGGCAAAGGAAAAAGGGGAATCGACCTGCGCGGCGGCGACGGTTTTCATGCGTTCCAGCGCCTTGACGCGGCTTTGCGCCTGCCGCGCCTTGCTGGCCTTGGCGCGGAAACGTTCGATGAAATGGGAAAGATGCGCGATCTGCCGCTGCTGCTGCGTCCAGGCGGCCTGCTGTCCGGCCAGGCGCTCGGCACGACGTCTTTCGTAATCGGAATAACCGCCCGTATGGAGCGTCAGCCTGCCGCCTTCGATGGACAGGATCCGCCCGGCCACGGCATCGAGAAAATCGCGGTCGTGCGAGACGATGAAGAGGGTGGCGGCAAGCGACTTCAACCAGCCTTCCAGCCAGAGCACGGCATCCAGATCGAGGTGGTTGGTCGGCTCGTCGAGCAACAGCAGATCGGCGCGACAGAAAAGCGCCCGCGCGAGATTGAGCCGTACCCGCCAGCCGCCGGAGAATTCGGCCACCGGCCTCTGCCATTCCGCCTTGGCAAAGCCCAGGCCCGCAAGCACTTCCGCCGCGCGGGCGCGGGC
>JAITDH010000085.1 GCA_031282665.1 Zoogloeaceae bacterium
AGGGTATCGAGGCGTCCGTCGTCCAGGCGGCAGATGCGGTCCATGCGTTGGGCCAGTTCGGGGTCGTGGGTGACGACGATCAGGCTGGCGCGGCGTTTTTTCGCTTCCTGGAGGAGGAGGTCGAAGACCTGTTTCGCCGTGTGCCGGTCCAGGTTGCCGGTCGGCTCGTCGGCGAGGATGCAGTCCGGCTGCGTCACCAGGGCGCGGGCGATTGCCGCCCGCTGCCGTTCACCGCCGGAAAGCTCGCTGGGGCGATGGGTCAGTCGCTCGCCGAGGCCCACGGCTTCCAGGATCGCGCGGGCGCTTTCCCGCGCCTGTTTTTTCCCGATGCGGCGGATCAGGAGGGGCATGGCGACGTTGTCCAGCGCGGAAAATTCCGGTAGCAGGTGATGGAACTGGTAGATGAAGCCGAGATGCCGATTGCGCCAGTCGCTGCGCTCGGCTTGGCTCAGGCGGGAGAAGTCCTGCCCCAGGAGGCGCACTTCGCCCGTGTCCGGCGTGTCCAGTCCGCCCAAGAGGTGCAGCAGCGTGCTCTTGCCGGAGCCGGAAGCGCCGACGATGGCGATGGCTTCTCCGGCGGCGACCCGCAGGTCGATCCCGGCGAGCACTTCGAGCGCGCTCTTCCCCTGCCAGAAGGTTTTGCCCAGCCGCGCGGCGAGGAGGACGGCGTCTTTTTCACTCATAGCGCAGCGCCTCCGCTGGTTGCAGGCGGGCCGCCCGCCAGCTTGGGTAGATCGTCGCCAGCAGCGCGAGGAGAAAGGCAAAGAGGCCGATGCCGAACACTTCTCCCCAATGCAGTTCCGAAGGCAGGTCCGGGATCATGTAGACGTCCTTCGCCAGTATTTTCATGCCCAGGATGCGCTCGATGACGGGCACCACGACGTCGAGATTGAGCGCCAGCGATACCCCGCCCGCGATGCCCAGCAGGAGGCCGATGCCGCCGATGACGGCGCCCTGGAGGACGAAGATCAGCATCACGCTGGCGGGGCGCGCGCCCAGGGTGCGCAGGATGGCGATGTCCGCTTCCTTGTCCGTCACCGTCATCACCAGCGTGGAAACGAGGCTGAACGCCGCCACCAGCACGATCAGGGAGACGATGACCGTCATCATCGTCTTTTCGATCCGCACGGCGCGGAAAAAGTTGGGGTGGCTCGCCGTCCAGTCCGAGAGATAGGCGTCGATTCCCTGCGCGCCGAGGTCCGGGATCAGTTCCTGGATCACGCGCGGCGCGGCGAAGAGATCGGAGAGCTTCAGGCGCACCCCGCTCGCCCCGGCGTCGAGCCGGTACAGGCGGCGGGCGTCTTCCCGGTGGATGAGGGCGAGGGAACCGTCGTATTCGGCCATTTTCATGCCGAAGATCCCGACCACGGTGAATGCCTTCAGGCGGGGCACCATTCCGACGGCGGTCATCGTTCCCTGCGGCACGAAGAGGGTTACCTTGTCGCCGGGCTTGAGCCACAGGGCGCGGGCGAGATCGGCACCGAGCACGATGCCGAATTCGCCGGGGCGGAGGAATTCCATCTCGCCTTCGAGCATGTGCCCGGCGAAATCCGCCACCCCGCTTTCCAGGGCGGGCTCCACCCCGCGCACCATGACGCCATAGGCCGCCTGGTTGGCCATCAGCATGCCCTGTCCCTCGACATAGGGCGCGGCGGCGATGACATCCGGGTGCCGGTTCGCCACGGCGACGACCTTTTCCCAGTCCGGCAGGCGCTTGTCTGCTCCCTCGATCTGCACGTGCGACACCACGCTCAGGATGCGGGTGCGAATTTCCGTCTGAAAGCCGTTCATCACCGAAAGCACCACGATCAGCGCCATCACCCCCAGCGCCATGCAGAGGATGGAACTGAGGGAAATGAAGGAAATGAAATGATTGCGCCGGCGGGCGCGGATGTAGCGCAGGCCGATGAGGATTTCGTAAGGCAGGGGACAGGAGACGGGAGACGGGAGACGGAGGACAGAGCGCGCGCTCTGTGGCTGGTTGTCGGTGGTCGGCGGGGTATTTGGCATGATTTCCGTTCAGGCTGATTCCAAAGGCGCGCAGCACCGCTCTGTCTTCTGTCCTCTGTCTCCTGTCTCCTGTCCCCTGTCCCCTGCTGGCGTATAGCCCGCGATGGTGGCGGCGAGCCATTGCCGGACCTGGGGCAGGTCGTTTCGGGCGAGGGCGGTTTGCAGGGTTTCGATTTGCCGGGAAAGTTCGCGCCAGGGGAGGAAGTGTTCCTCCGCCCGCATGATGCGGGGATGGCCGGTGGGACGGGGATCGTCGCCGATCAGGAGTTCTTCGTAGAGCTTCTCGCCGGGGCGCAGGCCGATGATTTCCACGGCGATGTCGCCGTCGGGATTGCTTTCGTCCTGGAGGGTGAGACCAGAGAGTTCCACCATGCGCCGGGCCAGGTCCTTGATCCTGACCGGCTCGCCCATGTCGAGGACGAAGACGTCGCCGCCCCGGCCGGTGACCATCGCGCCCGCCTGGATGACCAGTTGCGCGGCTTCCGGGATGGTCATGAAGTAGCGGGCGATGTCCGGGTGCGTCAGGGTGATCGGCCCGCCGGCGCGGATCTGCTCCCGGAAGCGCGGCACGACGGAACCGGAGGAACCGAGCACATTGCCGAAACGCACCATGGAAAAGCGGGTTTCGCCTTCCCGCGTTTCCGCCGCCAGGGCTTGCAGGATCATTTCCGCGAGCCGCTTGCTGGCGCCCATGATGCTGGCCGGGCGCACCGCCTTGTCGGTGCTGACGAGGACGAAATTGGCGACGCCGTGTTCGCGCGCCGCCAGGGCGGTGACCAGGGTGCCCAGGGCATTGTTCTTCAGGCCCTCCACCGGGTTGTGCTCGACCAGGGGCACGTGTTTGTAGGCGGCGGCGTGATAGAGGGTGTCGGGGCGGAAGGAAGCCATGATGTCCGCCATGCGCGCGGCGTCGCGCACCGAGGCGAGGAGGGGGATGATCTCGCTCTGCGCCGCGCGGCTTTTCTGTTTTTCCGCCAGCTCGTGGTGGAGACTGTAGAGCGCGAATTCGCTTTGGTCGACGAGGAGCAGGAGGCGCGGGGCGTTCATCAATATCTGGCGGCACAGCTCGCTGCCGATGGAACCGCCCGCGCCGGTCACCAGGACGGTTTTCCCCGTGATGTTGCGCGCGAAGAGTTGCGGATCGGGCTCCACCGGCGCGCGTCCCAGGAGATCGTCGATATCCGGGTCGCGCAGGGCGGAGATGCTGATCTTGCCCTGCGCCAGTTCCGTCAGGTTGGGCAATGAGCGCACGGCGACGTGCGAGCCGGCGATCTGCGCGAGGATTTCGTTGCGCCGCCTGCGGTTGACGGAGGGCAGGGCGAGGAGCACGTTGACGATGTTGTATTTCGCCGCGACGTCCGGCAGGCGGGCGGGATCGTGGATGGGCAGGTGGTCCATCGTGTGGCCGTGCAGGCTGGCGTTGTCGTCGAGGAAACCGACGACCCGGATTTCCTGGCTGTGCGCCAGCGCCGCCGCCAGTTGCTTGCCCGCGTTGCCCGCCCCGTAGATGAGGGCGCGCGGCAGGTTCGCCAGGCGGAACTGGCGCAGATAGAGGCCGCCGAGCCAATAGCGGACGAAGAGACGGGAGGAGGCGATGGCGATGAAGAGGAGCAGGGGCTGGATGAAGCCGATGGTGCGCGGCACGCCGGGCAGGCGCACCAGCATCAGGAGCGCGGCGTAGAGAACGCCGTAGATCAGCATCGCCCAGCCGATCGCCCGGATCGCCGCGGTGCCCGAATAGCGGAATATGGCGCGGTAGAAGCCGCTCCTGATGAAGATCGGCAGGGCGATCACGACGGAGGCGAGGAAGGCGTGCGAGGGCCGGTAGATGTTGGCGGCCTTGGCCGCCGCGCCCACCCAGACGTCCAGGCGGAGGAAGAAGGCGAGCCACACGGTGAGCGCGCAGAGGATGATGTCCAGGACCATGGCGACGATCCGCTTGACGGGACGCGGCCAGGAAAGGAGGGTCTGCGCGAATTTCCTGAGTACCATGACTTTTTGTTATAAGAGTGTGGGTTCTTCGGGCGGGGCCGGCGGCGGAGGCGGAATTTCCGGCACGCGCGCGTCGGCCGGGGCGGCCGCAATGCGGGCCTCCTTGACGAGACCGATGCCCGCGCCGCGCCGGGCGCGCTGGCCGATATGGGCGGCGGTGGAAAGGATGTCCTTCCCCTTCCCCCGGAAAATACCGCGGATCTGGACGACGGGCAGGGCGGTCACCAGGGTCTGGCTCAGGCTCTCGCCTTTTTTCAAGCCGATGATCTGCACCCCTTTGCCGCCGGAGAGGCACTTCATCTGCGCCAGGGGGAAGATGAGCAGGCGGCCGTCGGCGGAAAGCGCGGCAATATACGCAGACCCGGCTGCCACTGGCTGCGGCGGCAGGATGCGGGCGTTTTCTTCCAGGCTCAGGAAAGCCTTGCCCGCCCGCTGGCGGGAGAAGAGATCGGCCAGGGCGCAGATGAAACCGTAGCCGGAGGTCTTGGCGATGAAGAAGGTTTCTTCGGGTTTGCCCGCCAGCACGTGCGCGATGCGGCTCTTGCCGATCTCGATGAAGGAAACGAGGGGCGCCCCCATGCCGCGCCCGTCGGGAAGCTGGGCAACGGGAACCGTATAGGCGCGGCCATCCTCGGCGAGAATGGCGAGCGAATCGACCGAGCGGCATTCGTGGGCGGCGGCGAGGCTGTCGCCATCCTTGAAGGCGACGCAGGAAAGGTCGAGATTGTGCCCCTGGCGCACCCTGGCCCAGCCCTTGGCGGAAACGACCACTGTTACCGGCTCGTCGGCGACGGCGATTTCGGCGCGCGAGATCGTGACGGCGGACTGGATCAAGGTGCGGCGAGGATCGCCATAACGAGCGGCATCCGCCTGGATTTCCTCGATGACCTGCTTTTTCAGCAGCGCCTCCTGGGAGAGAAGGCGTTCGAGTTCCTTCTCTTCATCCCGTAGCCGGGCGAGTTCCTGCTCGATCCGGATGCCTTCCAGGCGGGCGAGCTGGCGCAGGCGGATTTCCAGGATGTCCTCCGCCTGCCGGGCGGAAAGCGGGAAGCGGGCGAGCAGCGCCGCCTTGGGATCGTCGGCCTCGCGGATGATGTGGATGACCTCGTCCAGGTTCAGGAAGACGAGATGACGGCCTTCGAGGATATGGATGCGGTCGCGCGCCTTTTCGAGCCGGAAGCGGGTGCGCCGGGTGACGGTGGTCACGCGGAAGCGGCACCATTCGCCGAGCAGGTCGGCGAGGGTCTTCTGGCAGGGCCGCCCATCCAGGCCGACCGCGACCAGATTGATCGGCGCGGAAGTCTCCAGGCTGGTGTGCGCCAGCAGGAGGGCGATGAATTCGTCCCTGTCCTGGCGGGAACTCACCGGCTCGCAGACGAGGCGCACCTTGGCGTTCTTGTCCGCCTCGTCGCGCGCGCGCTCCAGTTGCGAGGCGAAGAGCGCCTTCAACTGCGCGGCGGACTGGTCGATGCCTTTCTTGCCCGCCCTGGGCTGCGGACTCATGATCGCGCCGACTTCGGCGAGCACCCTTGCCGCGGAAACGCCGGGCGGCAATTCCGTGAAGACGACCTGCCAGGCGCCGCGCGCCATTTCCTCGATCTCGAAGCGCGCCCGGACCTTGAGGCTACCGCGCCCGCTGCAATAGGCGGCGGCGATATCGGCGGGCGGGGAAATGATCTGTCCGCCGCCGGGATAATCGGGGCCGGGCATGTGCTGGAGCAGATCCTGCACGGACGCTTCGGGATGCTCCAGGAGATGGATCGCGGCGGTGGCGACCTCCTTCAGATTGTGCGGCGGCATTTCCGTCGCCATGCCCACGGCGATGCCGGAAGCGCCGTTCAGGAGCGCGAAGGGCAGGCGGGCGGGAAGAAAGGCCGGTTCCTCGAAAGCGCCGTCGTAATTGGGCTGGAAATCGACGGTGCCTTCATTGATTTCAGCCAGCAGGAGCTCGGCGATCGGCATCAGGCGCGCTTCCGTGTAACGCATGGCGGCGGCGTTGTCGCCATCGCGCGAACCGAAATTACCCTGCCCGTCGACGAGCGGATAGCGCAGGGTAAACGGTTGCGCCACGCGCACCATGGCGTCGTAGGCGGAAACGTCGCCATGCGGATGATATTTGCCGATCACGTCGCCCACCACGCGCGCCGATTTCACCGGCTTGGCGGTAGCCACCAGGCCCAATTCGCGCATGGCGTAGAGCACCCGGCGCTGCACCGGCTTCATGCCGTCGCGCACATCGGGAAGCGCGCGCCCCTTGACCACGGCGACCGCGTATTCCAGATAATCGCGCGCGGCGGATTCGTGCAACGGAATGCTTTCGCCATCGCCATCGTCACCCCCGTTCCCGGCCGGCGGCGGCGGAAGAGGCGGAGCGGACGCGGGCGGCGCGGGGGTAAAGAGATCCAGGCTGGAATCTTCCATCTCGGTCATCGGGTTGGCTTGGAAATGAGGTAAAGGGGGAAGGGAAAAACGAGATTATCGCAGATCGAGGGGACGGAAGGCAGGAGATAGGAGTTTCGTAGGTTGGATGAGCCGCAGGCGTAATCCGACAATCGTTCATCACCGGCACTTGCGCCGCTGTTCCTTGATTTGCGATGCTGCGCATCGTATGAGTTGAAATGTCGGATTACGCTATCCAACCTACTTCAACCTACACCCCCGCCTCGTCATTGCGAGAAACGACGTGGCAATCCAAAGCGGAAAACTGTCTGGATGCCATGGCCTGTGGTCCTCGCAATGACGATTCCTCCCGATTCCCTCTTCGTTTTCTTCGTTTAGCATTTGACGCCTATTGTCGGGCTGGCTAAAATGGTCGGCTTCCTGAAGGGTCGGTAGCTCAGTCGGTAGAGCAGCGGACTTTTAATCCGTTGGTCGCGAGTTCGAGTCTCGCCCGACCCACCAGAAAATCAATGTGTCATCCAACCGGCAAGCCTCTCCCCGCCATTTCCCCCGTTTCGATCGCCCCCTACGCCGTCAGCCCGCTTGTCTCGTCCACCCCGAGCATCAGGTTCATGCACTGGACTGCCGCGCCGGAAGCGCCTTTGCCGAGATTGTCGAAGCGGGCGGCGAGGAGGATCTGCTCGGCATGGCCGAAGACGAAGATTTCCGCGCGATTGGTGTCGTTGCAGGCGGTGGCGGGGAAAAAGCCGTTGTCCAGGACGCCCGCCGCGAGGGGATCGACGGGCATCACCCGAATGAAAGGCTCGTCCGCATAATATGCGCGGTAGGATGCCTGGATATCGGCGGGCGTCACGGCGCGGGGCAAGGCGCGTGGGAAGAGCGGCAGGGCGACGATCATCCCCTGGGCGAAATTCCCGACAATGGGAGTAAACAGGGGTTTTTGCGCCAGGCGGCTCATCGCCTGCATTTCCGGCAGATGCTTGTGGGCGAGGCCCAGGGCGTAAAAGCGCGGACTGAGCATGGCGTCCGGCAGGCGCTCCGGAGTCTCGTAGCTGGCGATCATTTCCTTGCCGCCGCCGCTGTAGCCGGTAAGCGAGCAGGCGCTTGCCGGATGGTCGGCGGGCAGGATGCCGGCATCGACCAGCGGACGCGCCAGGAGAATGAACCCCGTCGCGTGGCAGCCGGGCACGGCAACCTTCCGCGCCTCCCGGATCCGTTGCCGCTGGCCGTCGAGTTCGGGCAGGCCATAGACCCAGTCGGGATGGGTGCGGTGCGCGGTGGAGGTATCGAGCAGGCGGGTGCGGCGGTTATCCGCCGCGAGCAGAGCTGCCGCTTCCCTGGCGGCGGCGTCGGGCAGGCACAGGAAGACGATGTCGGCCTGGTTGATGTATTCCGCCTTCTTGGCCGGGTCCTTGCGCGCGGCTTCGGGAATGGCGAGGATTTCAATGTCGGAACGGGAGGAAAGCCGTTCGTCGATTTTGAGTCCGGTGGTGCCGTGGCGACCGTCGATGAATATTTTGAATGTCATGCTCATTCCAGGAAGGATGGGGAACAGGGAAGATAAATTCTAATCCCCTTTGCGCCGGTTGCAATAAAGTGGATGGAAAAACCTTGCCCGGCGAAACGCGAACGCAACGCTCACGCGCTCACCTTCGAACTCGTCATTGTGGGTCGCGGAGCCTTACAAAAATACGGGTTCCGGCTCCAGGTGCACGCCGAAGCGGGTGAAGACGGCTTCGCGGACGGCACGGGTGAGGTCATGCACGTCGCGATAGGTGGCCGCGCCGCGATTGACCAGCACCAGCGCCTGTTTTTCATACATGCCGGCCTTGCCCAGGTTGCGGCCTTTCCAGCCGGTTTTTTCGATCAGCCATCCGGCGGCGAGCTTGACCCGCCCGTCGGGCTGCGGGTAGCGGGGCAGGCCGGGATGGGCATGGGCCAGGGCAGCGGCGAAGTCGGCTTCGACCAGCGGGTTCTGGAAGAAACTGCCCGCGTTGGGCAGGCATTGCGGATCGGGCAGTTTCTGCCGGCGCAGGGCGGAAACGGTCTCCGCCAGTTGCCGCGGATTGGGGCGGACGATGCCTTGTTGCGCCAGTTGCAGGGCAATTTCGCCATAGCCAATGCGGGGACGCCAGCGCCTGGGGAGCCGGAAACAGGCGCGGATGATGGCGTATCGGCCGGTGAGGTGCCAGCCTTCGCGCTTGAAAAGGCTGCTCCGGTAGGCGAAGGCGCAGTCGGCGGCGGAAAAACGGCGGGATTGCCCGGAATCGAGGTCGATCGCTTCCAGTTCATACAGGAAATCGGCGATTTCCGCGCCATAGGCGCCGATATTCTGGATGGGCGCCGCGCCCGCCGTGCCGGGAATGCCCAGCAGATTTTCCAGTCCCGGCCAGCCCTGCGCCAGTGTCCATAGCACGAATTCATGCCAGCGCTCTCCCGCGGCGGCGGCGACGTAGTAGTTTTCCCCGTCTTCGCCGACGAATTCCTTTCCCTTGATGTCCATATGGACGACCAGGCCGGGGAAATCCCCGCGCAGGACGAGGTTGGACCCGCCGCCCAGGATGAAACGCCGCCGTCCGGCAAGATCCGGATGATGGACGAGCCGGGCGAATTGTCCGGGGTGGGTGATGGTGGCGAGGAACTCGGCGCGCGCGGGCAACGCCAGGGTATTGCGCGTGGTCAGGTCGGCCTGGGGCGAGACGAAATCGGGCAGCATGGGGGCAGGGATCAGGAGTCAGGGATCAGGAAACAGGCTCGCTCGATCGAGTGCGAAGAAACAGAAGCAGGTACCTTCGGCCTGTCCCAATGGAACCCAAGAGCGTCAAATAACGGCATTTTCTTCGCCAATCAATCACTGAACACGGTCAATGATAAGACAATACAAGAGCCTTCAACAACAAATATCTCGTCGCCACCAAACCTTTTGGCCATTGACAGGTACGCCTTCAAATCTTCCAGCGACGGTATCACTTATCTATTTTCTACGATACGGCCGCAAAATTTTCATTGCATATTTGTCTCTTGATGCAAGATCAACCGCGTTGGGGTGATCAAATTCGCTATATTTATATTCTTGATAGGGATCGGCTCCATTTGCGAGCAATAATTTGAGATGTTCATACTGCTCAAAAACAATTGCCGATTGCACCACCGTATATGAGCAACCAGAGGACGTTATCCCGTTAACATTGGCGCCACAAGAAATCAAACACCGTGTCGTATCAAGTGTATCTCTGTTGTGCCATGCCGCCCCCATAATCGAACACCCAAGTGGACTTCCTCCAGATGAGAGCCCACCGTCAAGGAATCTGATCCTTTCATCTTCGGGTGTCGTGAGATGATCTTCAAATGACGGATCTCCTCCAAGGGCGACAATACGTTTGATGACATGACAAACATCAGGATACTCAGAGACAGAACACAACAACATCGACATGGCATCTCGACCTGTCGTCGAGGCCAATGTGTCAATATATTCCAGAAGATCATCCCATCTTTGATTCCGCACATCATCCAGTGGCCACGAAAAACTCATGATTCAGATCC
>JAITDH010000093.1 GCA_031282665.1 Zoogloeaceae bacterium
TACTGCGCCTTGGAAGAAGCGTTCAGCGCCGGTTGCGCCTTGATCTTTTCCTCGATGGCCTTGTTCGCGCGGTCGCTGATGGTGACGCTCTTCTCCAGCACGCTCTTGTCGACGCTGCCAGAAGAAATGGCCTTCTTTTCGGCTTCCAGCAGTTGCACCTGGTCGGCAAGGTCAAAGGATTTGGCGAAGGAGATTTGCGCGTCCAGCACGAGTTTTTGCGCCGCGACGAAGTGTTTGACCAGATCCGAGGAGATTTTTACGTTCGAGGCGGATGTATTTTCCGAGGATTTTTCCTTCTTGCCGCCTGTCACTTTGTCGGCGAGATCGCCGAACTGGGCATACGCCGGGCTGGCGGAAAGACCGACGAAAAGCGCGGCAAGCGCGAGAGCAGTCGTCGTGGTTTTGCGAAACATGGATATTTCCTTTGTGAGATGAAAGATGGAAGCATGAAAGCCTGGAGGGAACGAAAATCCGGCTTCAGCGCACCGCCTTGAGATTCAGTTCATTGCTGATCTGCTCCGCCGCGCGGGTGGCGGCTTCCTGTAGTGCGTTGACGCGGGCGACGGATTCGTCCGGGCCGAGGCCCGCGTATTGCATGGGACCAACCGAGGACACGGTCTTCGGGAAACGCCCGCGCACATCCAGCACCTTGCCCTGCACGGTGACGTAAATACGGACGAGTCCGGTCGCCGGATCGCGGTCGCGCATCCCGACGTCCAGCGTGCCGTAGACCAGATAGGGGATGTCGGCCATGCGGACGCCGTTGGCCGCGTTGCGCAAGGTGGCGGCGGAAAGGTCGTTGCCGGTCGAGAAATCCTTCCGGATGCTGCCGATGTTCAACAGGCCCCGGCTTTCGCTCTCGATGTATTCCGCTTCCACCACCTCATATCCGGCGGCGCTGAAGATGCCGGTCATCGTCGTGTTGATCTCGTTGGCGCTGGAGACGTCCCAGGTGATCTTGTCGCGCTTCCTGGTCCTGCTGCCGCCCGTGGCGACGGTCGCGGAAGCGGAACGCTCCCGGCTGCCGCTGGTACTGACGGAACTGCGGCCGATGGATTCGCCTTCCCGCGTCCGCTCGCTATAGGTGTCGCTCACCTCCGCGCGCTTGTAGTTCCGGTCGTCGAACTCCTGCACCGAATCCTGCGCGCGGGCGAGGAACACGAAGGTCAGGAGGGAACGCTCGCCGGCAGGCGTCGTCGCCACGGCGGAGTAGGAATCCAGCTTCACCTGCAACAGGCGGGAATCGATTTCGGCGCGGATGTTGATGGTGTAGGTTTTGGCTTTCTTGTCCTCGTGATCGGAGATCTTGACGTAGCTCAACACGTAGCGGTCGATTTCGGCGTCGATCTCCGCGCGATGTCTTTCGTAGAGGCGCAGCTTGGCCGCGCCGGCCTCGGCGAAGTGGTTTGCCAGCGCGTTGAGGGAAGCCAGGCGCACAGCTTCCCGATAGGCGGCATGATCGGGGGTGAAGACGCAGCCAAGGAAGGAGCAGTCGGTGGGCACCGTGCCCGTGCCGCGCGCGCTGACGACCTGCGCGGTGGCGGCGGCGGACATGAGGAGGAAGGCGAGGCAGGCGAAAACGAGGGAGCGTATCAGCGACATGATGCAATCAACTCCTGAAGGGAAGAAATCTGTTGGTTGAGGGCGGAACCGCCGGGTTTTTGCTGTGACAGCCAATCGCGCGTGCCGGAACGGTTGACCGTCGCGCCCGCGAAGGTATCCAGGCCGCCAAGCAGGGTTTCGTACCAGGCGGCCCAGTGATCGACACCGGTTTGCGTGCTGGGCACGGTCTTGAGTTCCCCCTTGCGCAGGGGCTGGTCGAAGAACACCGTGCCGAGAAAGGGATCGACCACCTTGACCGTGAAGAAAGCGCCGAAGAGCAGGAGCCGCATCGCCTCGTCTTCCTCATGGACACGTTCGACGAAGCGATCCAGGCGCAGGCGCACCTGATAGTCGGCGGCGGGAATCTTCAACTGAAAAACGCGCCCGTCGGAAAAACGCGCCGCCATCGTCGCGCCGACAGCCTCGCCGCGCGCGTAGGGCAACAGGCCGATGTTGGTATTGGTGGACAGGAGTTTCGAAAATTCGTGCGCCAGCGTCATGCGCAGATCCCTTTCCTTATCCGCCTTGGACAGCGAACGAGGCAGGGCGGCGCGCGCCTCCGCCGAAATTTCCACCTCGCCCACCTGCAGGCGTTTCATGGCGGCTTCCGGCAGGCGCGCCTGGGTGAGCGTCTGCGCCAGCGCGCGCGGCAGGCTCGTCGCCGTGTCGCCATAGAGCAGATCGGCAACGATGGCCTGGATTTCCGCCTTGCCCGGCGGATGGTCGAGCAGGTCGATGTATTGCAGGGTCACGGGATAGGCCGCGATGACCTGGCGATCCCGGTAATCGAAAAACAGGGCTTCCAGGGCGACTTCGATCAGGAGCTTGTATTTCCCGCCGATGGGTTCCACCGAGACCAGTTCCCGGTCGAGCGCCGCCGCCAGTACCGTGGCGCTGGTGGAACCGTCCAGGCGGGCGAGCGAATCGCCGATGAGCGCGAAATGTTTCGGGGGATGATCCCGCAAGGTGGTATAGAGCGTGGCGTTGAGCGGGATCAGGCCATGTTTTTCGATGACGGCGGCGCTTGCCGGAGTGATGCTGTGGCGGCGGGCGTATTCGCCGGTAAAGGCAAAGCCCGCCCAATAAACGGATCGTTGCGACTCGGCGCGAACCGGACGCGCGGCAAAGAGAAGGCAACAGATCAGCACCAACGCCAATGCGAGGCGCAAGTTTACGCGGGAAACAGGGAACATGGGAAGGGCGGACGATGACAAAGGAGTTTCCTGCCGAGAAAAAATCCAGGATGGGAAGCAGCATTCTATACCATACTTGCAGGAACCGAATACAACTCAAAAAATTTTGGATACGGGCACCAACTTTGCTAGAATGCGTCGTTTTCCGTGGAGAGGTGGATGAGTGGTTTAAGTCGCACGCCTGGAAAGCGTGTTCAGGGTAATACCCTGACGGGGGTTCGAATCCCCCCCTCTCCGCCAGATTCATATTGAGCAAATCATCCCGGATTTCCCGGCCGCGCAAGTAGAACACCAGGCGCAGGCGTACCTCCACATTCAAGTCCAGCCCGGACGATTGTTTCCATCACGACATGCTGCTTTGCAAGAAACTCTCTCTCGAGCGTGCCGGGCGTTCGTTGATCGAAAACGTCGAATTGCAGATACACGCCGGCTGGCGGGTCGGTCTCGTGGGCGCGAACGGGTCGGGCAAGTCGAGTTTCCTGGCGCTCATTGCCGGAGAACTGCCCGCGGCAAAGGGCGATATCGTCCTGCCGCCCGGCTGGACGATCGCGCGCGTCAGCCAGGAAGTCCCGGCGCTTGCCACGCCCGCCCTGGAGTTCGTCCTGGACGGCGATGTTCGCCTGCGGGAACTGGAGCGACAGATCGCCGCCGCGGAAAGTCAGGGGCTGGACGGCGAAAGTATCGGGAAATTGCACGCGCATTATGATGAACAGGGGGGATATTCCGCCCGCGCCCGCGCTGCGGAAATCCTGCATGGGCTGGGTTTCATCGGGGAAGATTTTTCCCGTCCGGTCGAGGAGTTTTCCGGCGGCTGGCGAGTGCGCCTCAATCTTGCCCGCGCCCTTTTCTGCCCGGCCGATCTGCTGCTGCTGGACGAGCCGACCAACCACCTGGATCTGGACGCCGTGCTCTGGCTGGAAAACTGGCTGAAAAACATTTCCTGCACCCTGCTCCTGATTTCCCATGACCGGGATTTCCTGGACGCGGTGAGCGGCCACATTCTCGCCATCGAGAATAAACGCCTTACCCTTTACAGCGGCGGTTATTCCGCCTTCGAAAGCGTCCGCGCGGCGCGCCTTGCCGCGCAACAGGCCGCGCATGCCGCGCAGCAACGCCGGATTGCCCATCTGCAAGCCTTCGTCGATCGTTTTCGCGCCAAGGCCAGCAAGGCGCGCCAGGCGCAAAGCCGCTTGAAGACATTGGCCAGGATGGAAATCACGGCGGCCGCGCAGGCGGAATCTTCTTTCGATTTTTCCTGCATGCCTCCCGATGCCCTGCCCGATCCGCTATTGAGCTTCGCCCAGGCCAGCGTCGGCTATCGTGGGCAGGCGCTCCTGCGCGATGTGGAACTGGTCTTGCGTCCCGCCTGCCGCATCGGTCTCCTGGGGCGCAATGGGGCGGGCAAATCGACGCTCATCAAGCTTCTGGCGGGAGAATTGCCGCTCCTGGCCGGGGAACGCACCGCGGCAAGGAATCTCGTCATCGGCTATTTCGCCCAACATCAGTTGGAGCAGCTCCGCCCCGACGAATCGCCGCTCCAGCATCTCTCGCGGCAGAATCCCGCCACCGCGGAGCAGGAATTACGCGATTATCTCGGCGGCTTCGGCTTCCGGGGCGACATGGCGACCTTTCCCGTGGCGACCTTTTCCGGCGGGGAAAAAACCCGGCTGGCGCTGGCGCTGCTCATCCGCCGCCGTCCCAATCTGCTTCTCCTCGACGAGCCGACCAACCACCTCGACCTCGAAATGCGCGAGGCGCTTTGCTTTGCCTTGCAGGATTACGCGGGCGGGGTGGTGCTGGTTTCCCACGACCGGCATTTGCTGCGCGCCGTCAGCGATGAACTCTGGCAGGTCAGCGACGGCCGCCTCGCCCCTTTCGATGGCGACCTGGATGACTACGCGGCCTGGCTCGGCCGCCAGCGCGCCGGCACGAGCCTTTCGGCAAAACCTGGACAACTGGCGGAAAAGGAGGCGCGGCGCAAGAAGCGCGAGGCGGAAAGCAGCGCCCGGCAAAGCCTCCTTCAGCAGCGCCGCCCCCTCGTCAAGGAGTTGGCGCAACTCGACGCGCAATTGGCCGCCCTGGGCACGGAACTGGCGTCCCTGGCGACTGCCCTGGCCGATC
>JAITDH010000105.1 GCA_031282665.1 Zoogloeaceae bacterium
CGCACGACCTGCTGGCGGCGCTGGCCAAGGACGAGAACCCCGACGTACGCCGCAAGGTGGCGAAAAATCCCAATACGCCGTGCGATCTGCTGGTGATACTGGCTGAAGACGAGAATAAGGATGTGCGCTACGAAGTGGTAAAGCATCCCAACACGTCGCGCGACCTGCTCGCGGTGCTGGCCAAGGATAAGGACAGCAAGGTGCGCGGCGATGTGGCATCGAATTCCAACACCCCGTACGATCCGCTGGCAGCACTGGCCAAGGACGAGGACACCGATGTACGCCGCAAGGTGGCGAAAAATCCCAATACACCGTGCGATTTGCTGATGATACTGGCTGAAGACAAGGATGAGGATGTACGCTACAGAGTGGCAGAGCATCCCAACACCTCGCGCGACCTGCTGGCGGTGCTGGCCGAAGACCTGGATGCCAATGTGTGCGAGGCGGCCCTGCGGCGGTTTTGATCCTTGCGCGCTTGCATCGTTGTTTTTTGGTGAACGATGCTGGACTCGCGCCAACTGACCCCAACCTTCCGGTTGGGTAGGTTGGGTAGCTTGGATGAGTCGAAGGAGTAATCCGACATTCGTCCCCACGATGCGCGGCATCGCAAATCAAGAATAGCGGCGCAAGCGCCGTGATGAACGATTGTCGGATTACGCCTTCGGCTGATCCAACCTACGAAACCCTTCCAGCGACCGCCTGCGAGCTTCGCGATTGCTGGTATCATTACGGATCACCATGCGGATCACTACGCACATGACCGGTCAAGAGGGAAGGAATGGCAAGCTCGCCCGACGAAAACCTTGAAAAAAGCGCCTTGTTGCTCGTCAACCTGGGCGAGGATCGCGCGGCCGAAGTATTGAAGCTCCTCGGGCCGCGCGAGGTGCAGAAGCTCGGGCACGCGATGGCGACCCTGAAGTCCGTGCCGCGCACCAAGGTGGAAGCGGTGCTGGACGAATTCATCACGACGACGGCGGAGCAGGCTTCCGTGCATGTGGATACGGACAACTACATCCGCTCGGTGCTGACCAAGGCGCTGGGCGACGACAAGGCATCCAACCTCATTTCCCGCATCCTGCACGGCGGCGACACGAACGGCATTGAGGGGCTGAAATGGATGGACGCCGACACGGTGGCGGATCTCATCAAGAACGAGCACCCGCAGATCATCGCCACCATCCTCGTGCATCTCGAACACGACCACGCGAGCGAAATCCTCAGCAATTTCTCCGAACGCCTGCGCAATGACGTGGTGCTGCGCATCGCCACCCTGGAGGGCATCAAGCCGCAGGCCCTGCAGGAACTGAACGAGGTGATGCTGCAACTGGTCGCCGGTTCCGCCAGCCTCAAGAAAACGGCGATGGGCGGCGTGCGCGCCGTGGCGGAAATCCTGAATTACAGCGGCACGGCGGAAGAAACCTCGGTGATCGAGGCGATCAAGGAATACGACCCCGATCTCGCGCAGCGCATCCTCGACGAAATGTTCGTCTTCGAAAACCTGCTCGATCTCGACGACCGCTCGGTGCAGATGCTGCTCAGGGAAATCCAGTCCGATTCGCTGGTGATGGCGTTGAAGGGCGCTTCCGAACAATTGCGGGAAAAGATCTTCAAGAACATGTCGCAGCGCGCCGCCGAAATGCTGCGCGAAGATCTGGAATCGCGCGGCCCGGTGCGGCTTTCCGAAGTGGAAGCCGAACAGAAGGAAATCCTCAAGGTCGTCCGCCGCCTGGCCGACGAAGGACAGATCGTCCTCGGCGGCGCGGGCGGCGAACAGATGGTTTGACGCGTCATGGCGGGCAATGTCATTCCCGGGGAAATATCGGCGGCCGCAGCCTACACGCGCTGGCAGGCAGAGGATTTCGCCCGTCCAAGCTCCCCTTCCCCCGCCGCCCCGCGGGCGGAAACCGTGGAAGAGCGCCGGGCAGTCGCCGGCGATGGCGAGGTCGAAGTCAGCCATATCGGCAGCGTCCCCCTGCCGACCGCGGAAGACATCGAAAGAATCCACGAAGAAGCGCGGCAGAGCGGCTACCGGAGCGGCCTGGAAGCCGGCCACGAGGAAGGCTACGAGAAGGGTTACGCAAAGGGCTACGAGGAAGGGCGCGGGGCGGGATTCCAGGAGGGCGGCGCGGCGGGCCAGGCCTATGAAGAAGAAATACGCCGCCTGTGCCAGGGCTTGCAGGAGGCGCTGGCCGCGCTCGACCAGGAAATCGCCGAAGCGGTGCTTGCCTGCGCCCTGGAAGCCGCCGGGCAAATGACCCGCTCGGCCATCCGCGTCAAGCCGGAACTTCTCCTTCCCACCATCCGGGAAGCGCTCGCCGCCCTGCCTCTGCGCCACGAGCCGGTCACCCTGCTGCTCGCCCCGGAAGACGCGACGGTCCTGCGCGAACACCTGGGCAACCAGTTCGCGCAGGAAGGCTGGCATATCCAGGAAGACAACAGCATCCTTCCCGGCGGCTGCCTGCTGCGCGCCGGGACAAGCGAAATCGACGCCCGCGTGGAAAGCCGCTGGCGGCGCATCCTGGAAGCCATCGGGCTGTCCCAGGAATGGCTGGCGAACAAGCCGTGAACGATCCCTCTCCGCCCACCGACGTCGCGGCGGAAGGCAAACAGCCCCGCCTGCAGAACTGGCGCGATCTGCTGGAACAGGCGAGCGTGGGCATGCAGTCCGCCGAGCCCCTCCTGGCCAGCGGCCGCCTGACGCGCATCAACGGGCTGGTCATGGAAGCCTCCGGCCTGAAACTCCCCCTGGGCAGCACCTGCAAGGTCTTCCCCAACGCCGGCCGGCCGGTCGAAGCCGAGGTCGTCGGCTTCAACGGGGAAAAACTCTTCCTCATGCCCTCCGACGATCTCTACGGCCTTTCCCCCGGCGCGAAAGTGCAAGTCCTCGAACCCGCCGCCGCCCCGCCGCGCATCGGCCAGAAAGCGGGCCGCCACCGGCGCGCCATCGACCGCGCCAAGCAGGTGCCGGTCGGCTACTCCCTCCTGGGGCGGGTCATCGACGGCGTGGGCCGCCCCCTCGACAGCAAGGGGCCGCTCGTGCCGGAAACGCAGCGCGCCCTGCAAAGCCGTCCCTACAACCCGATGGCGCGCGCCCCCATCGAACACGCGCTGGACGTGGGCGTGCGCGCCATCAACGGCATGCTCACCGTCGGGCGCGGGCAGCGGATGGGCCTTTTCGCCGGTTCCGGCGTCGGCAAATCCATGCTCCTCGGCATGATGGCGCGCTACACCGACGCGGAAATCATCGTCGTCGGCCTGATCGGCGAGCGGGGGCGCGAAGTCAAGGAATTCATCGACCAGATCCTCGGCGAGCCGGGCCTGGCGCGCGCCGTCGTCGTCGCCGCGCCCGCCGACACCGGGCCGCTCATGCGCCTGCAAGGCGCCGCCTACGCCACCACCCTGGCGGAATACTTCCGCGACCAGGGAAAGCATGTGCTGCTCATCATGGATTCGCTCACCCGCTACGCGATGGCGCAGCGGGAAATCGCGCTGGCCATCGGCGAGCCGCCCGCCACCCGCGGCTACCCGCCCTCCGTTTTCGCCCGCCTGCCGCAACTCGTGGAGCGGGCGGGCAACGGCCCTCCCGGCGGCGGCTCCATCACCGGCTTCTACACCGTGCTTGCCGAAGGCGACGACCAGCAGGATCCGATCGCCGACGCCGCCCGCGCCATCCTCGACGGCCACGTCGTGCTGACCCGCGCCCTGGGCGACGCGGGCCACTACCCGGCCATCGACATCGAACAATCGATCAGCCGGGCGATGGTCAACCTCATCACGCCGGAGCATCTGGACAAGATCCGCCGTTTCAAGATGCTCTTTTCCCGCTACCAGCGCGCCCGCGACCTCCTCGCCGTGGGCGCCTACGTCCCCGGCTCCGACCCGGTCCTGGACGAAGCGGTGCACTACTACCCGGCCATGGAAAAATACCTGCAACAAAATTTCAACGAATCCGCGCAATTCGGCGACAGCGTGCGCGAATTGGGGAATCTGTTCGTGGATAAGTAGGGGTCAGGAATCAGAAAAAGCACCGATCACAAAGCACGCAATGCGTGGTTTTCTCTCTGTCCTCCGTCTCCTACACCGCTTCGTCTGCTCCTGAAATATAATCTTTTGACAAAGGGAAATAAAATGAAGGTGATTATTTCGCCAGCCCAACTCGTAGAATATTCTTTATATCCAATCCAAAATCCATGCCCACTGAAAAACATCGTGGCCCTGACAGACAGGCAACGTAACGGCACATGGCAGACCATCAAGAAAAATGCAGGTGTAGAAAACCTACATTTCCACGATTCCAAGCATGAGGCCGCTACTCACGCCATCGGCATCAGGAGTTTGCAAATCCTCCGGGATACATACTACAATGCAGACGCATTCCACACGGCAGCGAGCTTGCCGATATCGTTAAGACAGAATACAAAGGAAGACGGTAATGGCAACAGTGCTTGATCCACAAAATCTTGATAAACAAGATGGACATCCGAGAGCATATGCTATAAAAATAGAAATCATGGATGCCTCGAAAGAAAAACAATTAGCTTTGTTTTATAAGTTTGGTTATACGAATAATTCAATTAAAATGCGATTTTCTAAGGACCCTAAGTCAGTAGTTATTACTATTCAAAAAATATGGTTTTTTTCAAGCATTGCGAAAGCTCAAGAAAAAGAACAATGGTTGTTTTCTTACTTCAAGCCAGAGTGTGTATTGTCGAATTTACCTGAAGAAATATCACCTCCATTAAAATCAGGCGGTCATACTGAAATATTTCTTTCAGATAGATTAAATGGGAAAAAAGATAGAGATTTGCCAAAGGCCTTATTTATAAATAGGCATGGCTCTCATTTTATCTATGGTATGCTATCTGACCCGTCTGTTATTTGGAAGGGGCACAATATTCCAAAATGGGTAAAATGGTTACAAAAATTCCCGGAAAACGATTGTGTATTTTTACCAAATGAAATTTATAACCAAGAGTGTAAATACGTTTTTTGTTCCATAAAAATCCTTTTTGGTTTTAATCCAAAGGGATATTCAGATAACCTTCCTAAAACTCCGGATAACTTAATCAGATTAGAAAGATTTTTGCCTTATTTTAAGAAGAAGCAATACCATTTTTTCATAGACAAATATAGTTTTGAATCTTATAAACATAAATTGATTGAAAACGCGAAATTAAAAATAATTGCAAAGTCAAAAAACTTTTCGGCTAGACAAATGAAATCAATGGGAATTTTAGAAGACGAGAAGGATTATGATAATTTACTAAACCCTTGTTATTATTACCGCGATCCTTCTGAAAAGAAAAGTAAACGTCTTGAATGGCAAGATACAGCAGTTTATGTGGCATCGTTCAAAGAAGCCGAGGATGTTCGCCTTGCATCAAACCTTTCACGCCAAGCAATACAAAAAACTATGGAACAGATTCGTAAGTCATGGTATCCATTTCAATACAATGAAATAAACAAATCATACGAACTTTAACTTCACATTCTCATATAAGGGAAATGCAATGACCTTAATTGATAAAATTGACAGAGCTAGCGTCGCTTTAGTAGAGAAGAATTTTGCCGAAGCCAGCTTTCTGAATAATGCTCCTTATAAAAAGCTACTCAACAACAAGATAAAATAAATGAATTTGTTGCCACATTGTCACAAGAAGAGGCAATTGCTTTTCTAAGCATGTTTCCATGATACCTTGAAAGCCACGCTAGTCGTGGCTTTCGTATTCCCCGGCGCGAAGCGCCACTATATTTGCGATGCTGCGCATCGTGGGATACGAATGTCGGATTGCGCCTTCGGCTCCATCCAACCTACGGCGGATTGCTTCGCCTCGCGATGACGAACGGTT
>JAITDH010000114.1 GCA_031282665.1 Zoogloeaceae bacterium
CATCCGCGCGCGCATCTGCCGCGCCTACGGCGAACTCAAGTTTCTCGAAAACGATCTCGCCAAAACCACCGATCCGCAAGAACGGCAGGCGCTGATCAAGCGCCTGGACAGCATGGAAACCGCCGCCAACCGCCTGCCCATCCCGATCCAGTTCGCGGACCTGCTCTACACCCTGAAAGCGCACATCAACCTGGTGCGCAAACGGAACCAGAAAACGGATGGTTAGCGACAGGCAATTCTCCTGCCTCGTCATTGCGCATAGCCGTGATGTCATTCCAGCCGGCAATAATCTGGGAATCGCAGGCAAGATGGCTGAAAGAAGAGACCGTCACTACGGCGGTATGTGTACGGATACAACACGAGACGGCCCTTGCTGTCAGTATCTGTCTTGGTAATGATGATTCCTTCTTCACCGTTTTGGGCGCCGGGGCCGCAGCTTGATTCCATGTATCTCATGGTAATTTTGCCGCCTCGACGAACCCTTGCGTCAGATGTCTTCAAAACTTGCTCGACCGTTGCCGTAACAATCACCGATCCATCATATATTACATTTGACAAGGAAACCTTTGCTATTACATCCGCATCGGGTTGCGGATCGGGAATGGCATCGAAAAAAAGCGATACGTGAGCGAAAACTCCTTGACAAGCATGTGCTTGTGGAGATGCCAACAGGAAGCAAAAAGCCAATGCAATGAGGTAGCGCATGTGTTTCTCCGAAGGTTCAAAGCCAAATCGCCCTGGAATCAGGAATTCTCCCGTCCTCCCTCCTCCTGTCGCATGGCATCCGTCAGCGCGGCCTGCAAGTCTTCTTCGCTCATCAGGCCGGATTCTTCCCGGGGTGAGGGAGAAGTGAAGCGGGCGCAGAAGATGCCGATTTCGTAGAGAAGGCAGAGGGGAACGGCGAGCATGACCTGCGAGAAGATGTCCGGCGGGGTGAGAACGGCGCCGATGATGAAGGCGCCGACGATGGCATAGGAACGGTATTCCTTCAGTTTCCCGACGTTGACGATGCCCGCCCTGACCAGCAGGATTTCCACGACCGGGACTTCGAAGGCCATGCCGAAGGCAACGAGGGTGGTGAGAACGAAGGAGAGGTATTTGTCGATGTCGGTCATCCAGGCGACGCCTTCGGGAACGAAGGTCGACATGATGTGGAAGGCGGCGGGGAAGACCAGGAAATAGGCAAAGGACATGCCGAGGAAAAACAGGCAGACGCTGGCGACGAGGAGCGGCAGGGCGATTTTTTTCTCGTGCTGGTAAAGCCCCGGCGCGATGAAGGCCCAGGCCTGGTAGAGCACGTAAGGAAGGGTGATGAGAAAGGCCGTCATCAGGGCGACCTTGATGGGGACGATGAAGACGCCGACGACATCGGTGGCGATCATTTTCCCGCCCAGCGGCAGGAGGCTTGCCAGCAACGGCTGCGCGAGAAGCGCGTACAGATCCTGCGCCCAATAGGCGAGGCAGAGGAAAACCAGGAGGACGGCCAGCACGGCGCGGATCAGCCGGGCGCGCAGCTCGATGAGGTGGGAGAAAAAGGTTTCTTCCGTTTCGGTGTTCATACCGCGGACTTATTGGGGGACGGCGCGGAGGGCGGCGCGCTGGTCTCCTGCGCGGTTTCGTCCGGCGCGAGCCTGGCCGAGTCTGTTTCCGACTCTCTTTCCAAGTCTGTTTCCAACTCGATTTCCGAAGCGATTTCCCTGCCTTCCTGCCGCAGCGAGTTTTCCAGTTCCCGCGCGGATTGGACGACCTCGTTTTGCAGTTGCCTGAATTCGTCCAGGTGGATTTCCCGGTCGATCTCGGCCTTGACGTTTTCGACATAGCGCCGCGCCCGGCCCAGCAGGAGACCGGCGGTGCGCGCCACCTTGGGCAGACGCTCGGGGCCGACGACGATCAGGGCGACGATGCCGATCAGGACGAGTTCGGAAAAGCCGACATCGAACATCTGTCATTGCAGGTTGCCGACCTTGCGGGCCTTCAGACCTTGTCCTTTTCCGTTTCGATGACCTGCCCGCTTGCCTCGATGGGCGGCGGCGGATTTACCTTGGTGGTTTCGTTGTCGGCTTCCTGCAAGCCTTTCTTGAAACCTTTCACCGCGCCGCCCAGGTCTTCCCCGATGTTGCGCAGCTTCTTGGTGCCGAAGAGCAGGACGACGATCAATAGAATGAGCAGCAGTTGCCAGGGGCCGATTACCATGATGAATCTCCTTGAATCCTTGAACCTTAACCTTGTTTGACCATCGGGCCGACCGGTTCCGGCCCGCCGAGGATGTGCAGATGCAGATGCGGGACTTCCTGTCCCCCGATCCTGCCCGTGTTGATGATACCGCGGAAACCGTCCGTGCTGCCGTTTTCCGCCGCGAGCCTCTGCGCCACCGAGAGCATCCGCCCGAGCACCGGCTCGTCCGCGGGCGTGACCTGGGCGAGCGATTCGATGTGTCTTTTCGGGATCACGAGAATATGCGTCGGGCGCAGGGGATGGATGTCGTGGAAGGCGAAGACCAGTTCGTCTTCGTAGGCCCTCTTGGAAGGAATTTCGCCCCGGGCGATCTTGCAGAAAATGCAGTCGGTCATGATGTTCCTTGCTTGCGATGAATGGCGATGGGTTCAGTGGGCGGCATTCGCGGCGGCGGCGCGCGATTTTTTTTCCTCGATGCCGGAAACGCCTTCCCGGCGCGCCAGTTCCCGGCGCACGTCCTCGATGGAAAGATCGTGGAAGGCCAGGAGCGCCTGGATGTGAAAGAGTACGTCGGCCGCCTCGTAGACGATCTGCGCGGGCTTGCCGTCCTTGCTGGCCATGATGAGTTCGGCGCTTTCCTCGCCGATCTTCTTCAGGATGGCGTCCTGCCCCTTGGCGAACAGCCTGGCCGTGTAGGAGGTTTCGGGATCGGCGTGGCGGCGCGCGGCCAGGGTGGCGGAAAGCCGGGTCAGAATATCTGGATCATTCATGGCGTGTAGATGTTTTCAGGATTTTTCAATACCGGGTCGGCGGCTTGCCAGCGGCCGTCTTCCAGGGCGAGGAAAAAGCAGCTTTCCCGCCCGGTGTGGCAGGCGATGCCGCCTTCCTGCTCGACGCCGAGGAGCAGCGCGTCCCCGTCGCAATCGGCGCGCAGGGAGCGCACATGCTGGAAATGCCCGGATTCCTCCCCCTTTTGCCACAGCCGGCCCCGCGAGCGCGACCAGTATACCGCCTTGCCGCCCGCCAGTGTCGCCGCCAGGGCTTCCCGGTTCATCCAGGCCAGCATGAGCACCCGGCCGCTTTTCGCGTCCTGCGCGATGACCGGGATCAGTCCGTCGTCATCCCAGCGCAGCGCCTCCAGCCAGGGCAGGGTCGTGTCGAGATCGTGGCTCATGACGTTCCTGTGACCTTTCCCGTCACTCAAAGCCGCACTTCGATGCCCTGCGCGGCCATGTATTCCTTGGCCTCGCGCACCGTGTATTCGCCGAAATGGAAAATGGAAGCGGCCAGTACCGCGTCGGCGCGACCCTTCGTCACCCCTTCCGCCATGTGCGCCAGATTGCCCACCCCGCCGGAAGCGATGACCGGAATGCCGACCGCATCGGCCACAGCGCGGGTGAGTTCGAGGTCGAAACCGTTTTTCGTGCCATCCCGGTCCATGCTGGTGAGCAGGATTTCCCCCGCGCCCAGGGCCTCCACCCGCCGCGCCCAGGCGATCGCGTCCATGCCGGTATCGTTGCGCCCGCCGTGGGTGTAGACATGCCATGCCGCCTCGCCGCCGCTGCCCGCGAACTTGGCGTCGATGGCGACGACGATGCACTGCGAGCCGACCCTGGCCGAAGCCTCCGCCACCAGTTCCGGGCGCTGCACGGCGGCGGTATTGATGGAAACCTTGTCCGCCCCGGCGTTCAGCAGCCGCCGCACGTCCTCCACCTTGCGCACCCCGCCGCCCACGGTCAGCGGGATGAAAACCTCCTTCGCGCAATTCTCGATGACATGCAGGATGATGTCGCGCTGGTCGCTCGATGCCGTGATGTCGAGGAAGGTCACCTCGTCGGCCCCCTGCTCGTCGTAGCGGCGGGCAATTTCCACCGGATCGCCCGCATCGCGCAACCCGACGAAATTCGTCCCCTTCACCACGCGGCCAGCGGTGACGTCAAGGCAGGGAATGATGCGTTTGGCTAACATTGGTTCGTTCCGGAAGCAGGAAAAATGATGGTATCACGTGTCCCCCGTCTCCTGTCTCCCGATCACCCCATCCGCCCCAGCCGATAAAGGGCGACTTCCGCGTTGAGGTTCGGCTCTTCCATCACTGCCTCTCCGTTGGCGAACGCCATGCGTTCGCGGATGGCGATCTTCTCGTCGGCGCAGAGCGCCTCGAAATCGGCAATGGTGAAAAAACGCACATTGGGCGAATTGAACCATTGGTAGGGCAAATGGCGGGAAACCGGCATCCGGCCGGCGGCGATGGCCTCGCGGTGGGGACGGTAGCCGAAATTGGGAAAGGAAACGACCGCCTCGTGCCCGACGCGCAGCATTTCCTTCAGGATCGGAACGGTGTGGCGCACCGTTTGCAGGGACAGGGACATGATGACATGCTCGAAGGAATCGTCCTCGAAACCCGAAAGCCCGCGCTCCAGGTTGAATTGCAGGACATTGACGCCATTCCGGATGCAGGCGGCGACGTTTTCCGGGTCCAGCTCCACGCCGTAGCCGTGCACACCCTTCTCTTGGCGCAGGAGGGAAAGCAGGCTGCCGTCGCCGCAGCCCAGGTCGAGCACCCGCTCGCCCTCGCCTATCCAGCGGGCGATGTGGAGAAAGTCGAAGCGGCCGTCCATCCGGGAAAGCGCGTTGCTCATAGTTCGATGCCCTCCAGGTAAGCGCCGAGCGCGGCATGATAGTGCGCGTCCGCCAGCAGGAAGGAATCGTGCCCGGCCGGGCAGTCGATTTCCGTGTAGCTCACGTTCAGTCCGTTGTGCAGCAGGGCATAGACGATCTCGCGGCTCTTTTCCGGGGAAAAGCGCCAGTCCGTCGTGAAGGAAGCGACGAAGAAATCCGCCTTCGCCCGCGCCAGGGCCGCGCGCAGATCGCCCTCGTAATCGAAGGCCGGATCGAAATAATCGAGCGCCTTGGTCGTCAGCAAATAGGTATTGGCATCGAAGGTCTCGGCGAACTTGTCGCCCTGGTGGCGCAGGTAGGATTCGATTTCAAACTCCACGTCATAATTGAAACGGCGCTTGCCGTGCCGCATCCGGCGGCCGAATTTTTCCGCCAACTGGTCGTCGGAGAGATAGGTGATATGCCCCACCATGCGCGCCAGCTTGAGGCCGCTCCTGGGAATGACCCCCTGCCCATCCCTGCCGCATTCGTAATAATGCCCGCCGTGGAATTCCGGATCGGACAGGATGGCCTGCCGAGCCACCTCGTTGAAGGCGATATTCTGCGCCGACAGGCAGGGCGTCGAGGCGATGACGATGGCGTGGCGCACGCGCTCCGGATAGGCGAGCGTCCATTCCAGCGCCTGCATCCCGCCCAGCGAGCCGCCGATGACCGCCGCCCAGGTATGGATGCCCAGATGATCGGAAAGCCGCGCCTGCGCCGCCACCCAATCCTCCACCGTCAGCAGCGGGAAATCGGCGCCATAGGGCTTGTTCGTTTCCGGGTTCGGCGACATCGGCCCGGTCGAACCGTGGCAGCCGCCCAGGTTATTGACCCCGACCACGAAAAACCGCCGGGTATCCAGGGGTTTCCCCGGCCCGACCAGATTGTCCCACCAGCCCAGGGTTTCCTTCTTGCGTTCCGCGTCGTAGTAACCCGCGACATGATGGTTGCCGGAAAGCGCGTGGCAAACCAACACCGCGTTGCTCCTGGCCGCGTTCAGGTTGCCGTAGGTCTCGTAGGTCAGCGCGAACCCCGGCAGGCGCGCGCCGCTCTTCAGCGCGATCGCCTCGTCGAAGCGAGCCGATTGCGGCGCGACCAGACCCACGGATTGATGATCTTTCATGCAACATTCCAATAAAAAACCCCGGTCGGCGCATCCAACAACCAAAGCGCGGGGGGACCGGAAACGGTAAAGGCTGTGCGCGGGAAAGTCAAGAGCAGAAGACAGAGGACGATTTTGTAGGTTGGATAAGCCGAAGGCGTAATCCGACATTTCGTAACCCACGATGCGCAGCATCGCGAATCAAGCAGCATCGCAAATCAAGCCGCATCGCGAATCAAAGAACAGCGGCGCAAGCGCCGGTGATGAACGATTGTCGGATTACGCCTGCGGCTCATCCAACCTACGAAACTGTCCTCTGTCTCCTATCCTTGAATTTTTGCCGCCGACAATCGTAACTGGCGTTAAACTTATCAGTTTCCTACTTTCATTTTCTACACGAGCGCATGTCAAATCATATTGTCGTTACCGGCGCGGCCGGGTTCATCGGGTCCAATCTGGTGCGCGCCCTGAATGAGCGGGGGGAGCGGCGGATCATCGCGGTAGACAATCTTTCCCGCGCGGAGAAGTTCAGGAATCTGGTGGATTGCGAGATTGCGGATTA
>JAITDH010000224.1 GCA_031282665.1 Zoogloeaceae bacterium
CCGGCGCGTCTGGTCCAGGCCGTCGCGGATCTGTTCCAGTTGTTGCGCGATGGCGTCGTCGGCGATGCGGATGTCGAACATGTGATGCGGGCTTTCGAGACCTTCCAGGTATTCCCGGCTGATTTCGGAGCCCTTGCCCAGGCGCTTCGGCCCGCCGTTGGCCTTCTGCCCGAGCAGGAGGCGTTCGACGCGGGCGAAGGCGTCGCGTTCGACGATGCGCATCTGGTCGGCCAGGTCGAGCTTGTAGCCGCGCAGGTGGTCGTCGATGATGGACTGTGCCCGCTTGTCGCGTTCGATGCCCTCGCGGGTGAAGACCTGCACGTCGATCACTGTTCCCGCGATGCCCGCCGGCACGCGCAGGGAGGTGTCCTTCACGTCGGAAGCCTTTTCCCCGAAGATGGCCCGCAGCAGCTTTTCTTCCGGCGTCAGCGTGGTTTCGCCCTTCGGCGTCACCTTGCCGACGAGCACGTCGCCGGCTTCCACTTCCGCGCCGATATAGACGATGCCGGATTCGTCGAGGCGGGAAAGCTGCGCTTCGCCCAGGGAGGCGATGTCGCGGGTGATTTCTTCCGGCCCCAGCTTGGTGTCGCGCGCGACGACCGTCAGTTCCTCGATATGGATCGAGGTATAGCGGTCTTCCGCCACCACGCGCTCGGAGATGAGGATGGAATCCTCGTAGTTGTAGCCGTTCCAGGGCATGAAGGCGATCAGCATGTTCTGCCCGAGCGCCAGTTCGCCCTGGTCGGTGGAAGCGCCGTCGGCCACCACGTCGCCGCGCGCGATCACGTCGCCGACCTTCACCACGGGACGCTGGTTGATGTTGGTGTTCTGGTTGGAACGGGTGTATTTCACCAGGTTGTAGATGTCCACGCCGACTTCGCCCGCCTGGGTTTCGTCGTCATGCACCCGCACCACGACGCGGCCGGCATCGACGTAATCGACCACCCCGCCGCGCTTGGCCACGATGGCGGTGCCGGAGTCCACCGCCACGGTGCGCTCGATGCCGGTGCCGACCAGCGGCTTTTCCGGACGCAGGCAGGGCACCGCCTGGCGCTGCATGTTCGCGCCCATCAGGGCGCGGTTGGCGTCGTCGTGCTCGAGGAAGGGGATGAGGGAGGCGGCGACGGAGACGATCTGCCCCGGCGCCACATCCATGTACTGCACCCGTGCGGGTTCGGCGAGGATGGTTTCGCCCTTTTCCCGGCAGGTGATGAGTTCGTCGGTCAGCCGTCCCTTCTTGTCCAGGGTGGCGTTCGCCTGGGCGATGACGTAGGCGCCTTCCTCGATGGCGGACAGGAATTCGATTTCGTCCGTCACCCGGCCGTCGAGAACCTTGCGATAGGCGGTTTCGATGAAGCCGTAGCGATTCACCCGCGCGTACAGGGCGAGCGAGTTGATGAGGCCGATGTTCGGGCCTTCCGGCGTTTCGATCGGGCAGACGCGGCCGTAGTGGGTCGGATGCACGTCGCGCACCTCGAAGCCGGCGCGCTCGCGGGTCAGGCCGCCAGGGCCGAGCGCGGAGACGCGGCGCTTGTGGGTGATCTCGGAGAGGGGATTCGTCTGGTCCATGAACTGGGAAAGCTGGCTGGAACCGAAGAATTCCTTGATCGCGGCGGAAATGGGCTTGGCGTTGATGAGATCCTGCGGCATCAGGTTTTCCGATTCCGCCTGGGAGAGACGTTCCTTCACCGCCCGCTCGACGCGCACGAGGCCGGAACGGAACTGGTTTTCCGCCAGTTCGCCCACGGAACGCACGCGGCGGTTGCCCAGGTGGTCGATGTCGTCGATTTCCCCGCGCCCGTTGCGCAGTTCGACGAGCACCTTGATGGCGTCCACGATGTCCTTCGGCGAGAGGGTCAGTTGCGGCAGCACTTCCGTCTTCGCGCCCACCTTGGCCAGCTTTTCCGCCAGGCTCCTGGCGGATGCCTCGTCCAGGTTTTCCGCGATGGCGCGCGAACCGTAGGAGAGTTGCGCGACCAGATCCTGGATGATGGGCAGGGGCAGGGCGGCGGCTTCGGAGAGCTTCTTCAGCGCCGCTTCGGCGCGCGATTGCAGGCCATTCACCATGACCTTGTATTCGATCAGGCTTTCCCGGCCCAGGCGGCGGTTGAATTTCATCCGGCCCACGACGGAAAGGTCGTAACGCTCGTCGGCATAGAAAAGCCCCTGGAAGAGGTTTTCCACTGCTTCTTCCGTCGGCGGCTCGCCCGGGCGCATCATCCGGTAGATGGCGACCCGCGCCTGTTGCCGGGAAAGTATGTCGTGGCTGCGCAGGGTCTGCGAAATGAAAGCGCCGCAATCCAGGTCGTTGGTATAGAGGGTATGGAAGCCGTCGATGTCCGCTTTTTTCAGGCGTTCGAGCAGGGTGTCGCTGATTTCGTCATTGACCTGCGCGAGGATTTCCCCGGTGCCCCTGTCGATCACCGGCTCCGCGATGACGCGGCCGATGATGAAATCGTCGAAGTCGCCCGGCACGGCGAGCGTCTCGATCTTGGCGGCCTGCATGTCGCGGATGTGGCGGGCGGTGATCCGCTTGTCCTTCGGCACGATGACCTTGCCGTCCGGGCTGCGGATGTCGAAACGCGCCACTTCGCCGCGCATGCGTTCCGGCACGAGGGCGAATTCCAGGTTTTCGCCCACCAGGGTGAAGCGGTCGAAGGCGAAGAATTCCTTCAGGATTTCGTCCGGCGTCAGCCCCAGCGCCATCAGGAGCGTGGTCACCGGCATCTTGCGGCGGCGGTCGACGCGGAAATAGAGGAGGTCCTTCGGATCGAACTCGAAATCGAGCCAGGAGCCGCGATAGGGAATGATGCGGGCGGAAAAGAGGAGTTTCCCGGAAGAATGGGTCTTCCCCCGGTCATGCTCGAAAAAGACGCCGGGCGAGCGGTGCAACTGCGAAACGATGACCCGCTCGGTGCCGTTGATGACGAAGGAGCCGTTTTCCGTCATGAGCGGAATTTCGCCCATGTAGACCTCGTGTTCCTTGATTTCCTTGACGGTTTCCGTCGACGCTTCCTTGTCGAGGATCACTAGGCGCACCTTGGCCCGGAGCGAGGAGGCATAGGTCAGCCCGCGCTGGTGGCATTCCTTCACGTCGAAGGCCGGTTCGCCCAGCGCGTAGGAGATGAACTCCAGGCGCGCGTTGCCGGAATGGGAGCGGATCGGGAAGATGGAGGAAAATGCCGCTTGCAAGCCCTGGTTCTTCCGCTTCTCCGGCGGCACGTCGGCCTGGAGGAAATCAGAAAAGGACGCCAGCTGCGTGGCCAGGAGATAGGGCACTTTCAGCACGTCCTCGCGCTTGGCGAAGCTCTTGCGGATACGCTTTTTCTCGGTGTAGGAATATGACGAAGGCAGGGAGGAAGGCATGATCGCTCCGGAATGAAAAGACTCAAACGGTCCAAATACAAACCCACACTTGTTGCAAACCCGGCGGGAGGAGGAAAGGCTTGTATTTGCTGTCTGCGCAAAAAATACCGACAAAGAACAAAAACGGAAAAAGGCCGACGCCCCGGATATGAATGGGGCATCAGCCTGTGACGGGTGGGGCCGCTTACTTCAATTCGACCTTGGCGCCCGCGTCTTCCAGTTGCTTCTTCAGCGCTTCCGCGTCGGCCTTGGGAATTCCTTCCTTGACCGGCTTCGGCGCGCCGTCCACGACATCCTTGGCTTCCTTCAAGCCCAGGCCGGTCGCGGCGCGTACCACCTTGATGACTTCCACCTTCTTTTCGCCCGCGGCAAGCAGGACGACGGTGAATTCGGTCTGTTCCTCCGCGGCGGCGGCGGGAGCGGCCGCGCCAGCGGCGGGCGCGGCGAAGGAAGCGGCGGAAACGCCGAATTTTTCTTCGAACGCCTTGACGAGATCGTTCAATTCCATGACGGTCATCGCGCCGACGGCCTCAAGGATGTCTTCTTTGGAAATAGCCATGTAATACTCCTGTCAATTCAAAAAGGTTCAGGTTGCGACCATCAGGCCGTTGCTTCTTCGCGTTGCTTGGCAAGCGCCGCCAACGCTCCGGCAAAGCCGGAAACGGGGGCTTGCATGACGCCCAGAAGCCTGGCGAGCAGTGCCTCGCGGCTGGGGATGGACGCCAGGGCTTGCACGCCCGCCTTGTCCAGCACCTTGCCGGCGTAGGAACCCGCCTTGATGGTCAATTTGTCGTTGTTCTTGGCGAAGTCGTGCAATACCCTGGCTGCCGCCACCGGATCCGCGGAAATGCTGTAGATCAGGGGACCGGCCATCTGCCCGGCCAGTTCCGCGAACGGCGTGTCCGCCACGGCCCGGCGCGCCAGGGTGTTTTTCAGCACGCGCAGGTATACACCCGCCTCGCGGGCCTGTTTGCGGAGCAGGGTGAGCGCGCCCACCTCGATGCCGCGATATTCGGCCAGCGCGATGGTCTGAGCATTGGCCAGCTCGGCCGATATCTCCGCCACAACGGCTTTTTTGTCTGTAAGATTAAGACCCACGGGTCTTTCCTCCTTTCAAGTCAAAATATGGCGGAAAATTCCGCCACTCCTACGGCGACCTGAACCGGGAGCATGTGCCGCGGATGCGATCCGCGGCCAGAATCCTTGTTCCGGGCACACCGTCTGCGCAGGCGATGCGGCCATTGAGCGCCAAGCCTTTCGGCAGGCGCACCTGCGGTCTTTGACGATCCGCGGGGCATTCCGGATGATGGCGAATGTCCCGCGTCCCAAAGTTCTTTCGTATTCAAGCGGCGAGCACCGTGCTTTGATCGACCCGCACGCCTGGCCCCATGGTGCTGGCGAGAGCGATCTTTTTCAGGTACTGCCCCTTGGATGAAGTTGGTTTCGCCTTGTTCAAGGCGTCGATCAGGGCTTTCAGGTTCGTTTCCAGCTTTTCCACCGGGAAGGAGGCGCGCCCGATGGTGGCATGCACGACGCCGCCCTTGTCGGTGCGATATTGCACCTGGCCGGCTTTGGCGTTCTGCACGGCGGTCGTCACGTCCATCGTCACCGTTCCCACCTTGGGATTCGGCATCAGGCCGCGCGGCCCCAGGATCTGGCCCAGTTGGCCGACGATCCGCATGGCGTCGGGAGTGGCGATCGCGATGTCGAAATCGAGCTTGCCGCCCTTTACTTCCGCCGCCAGATCGTCGAACCCGACGATGTCCGCGCCCGCGGCCTTCGCCGCTTCCGCCTTTTCGCCCTGGGCGAACACGGCGACGCGCACGCTCTTCCCCGTCCCGGCGGGCAGCACTACGGAACCGCGCACCAGTTGGTCGGATTTCCGCGCGTCGATGCCGAGATTGACGGCCACGTCGATGGATTCATCGAACTTGGCGGTGGCGGTTTCCTTGACGAGGGCCAAGGCTTCCGCGAGCGGATACAGTTTTTGCGCATCGACCTTGCCGGCGATGGCTTTTTGCCGTTTCGTGAGCTTTGCCATTTCACAGGCCCTCCACGGTGACGCCCATGCTGCGCGCGGAACCGGCGATGGTGCGCACGGCGGCGTTCAGGTCGGCGGCGGTCAGGTCGGGCATCTTGGCCTTGGCGATTTCCTCGCACTGGGCGCGGGAGATCTTGCCCACCTTGTCGGTATGCGGCTTGGGCGAGCCGGAAGTGATGCCCGCCGCTTTCTTGATGAGGATGGTCGCGGGCGGCGTCTTCATCACGAAGGTGAAGGACTTGTCCGCGAAGGCGGTAATCACCACGGGAATCGGCAGGCCCGGTTCCACGCCCTGTGTCTGGGCATTGAACGCCTTGCAGAATTCCATGATGTTCAATCCGCGCTGACCGAGCGCGGGACCGATCGGGGGCGAGGGATTCGCCTTCCCGGCCGGGACTTGCAGCTTGATATAGCCGACGATCTTCTTGGCCATCTTGTTTCCTTAAAAATGAGTATGACGCGCGCTCACCAACGGGTTACTGGCGCTCCTCCGCCGGAATTCGACTGCCGGGCCTCCGGTCTTCGCCCTCTTGCAAAAATCCTGCCTGCCGTCAGCCTTTCTCGACCTGGGCAAATTCCAGTTCCACCGGGGTGGGGCGTCCGAAGATGCTGACCGAGACCCTCAGATGGCTCTTTTCGTAGTTGACGTCCTCGACGCTGCCCTGGAAATCGGTAAACGGGCCTTCCTTGATCCGCACCACCTGGCCGACCTCGAAAAGCACCTTGGGACGCGGCTTTTCCACGCCATCCTGCATCTGTTGCAGGATTTTCTTCACTTCCAGTTCGGAGATGGGCGAGGGCCTGGTCGCCGTGCCGCCGAGGAAACCCGACACCTTGGGCGTGCTTTTCACCAGATGCCAGGAATCGTCGTTCATCTCCATTTCCACCAGCACATAGCCGGGGAAAAACTTGCGCTCGGTAATCGATTTTTGGCCGTTCTTCATTTCCACGACTTCTTCCACCGGCACCATGATCTGGCCGAAGAAATCCTGCATGCCGTGGCGGTCGATGTTTTCCTGCAGGGAACGCATGACCTTCTTTTCGAAACCGGAATGAACGTGGACGACGTACCAACGTTTGCTCATGATTATTTCCAGCCCAGGATCAGATTGTGCATCACCCATTCCAGGGTTTTGTCGGTCAGGAAGAGAAAGATCGCCATGATGACCGCGAACGCGAAAACCAATCCCGTCATCTGGAAGGTTTCCTTGCGGTCGGGCCAGACGATCTTGCGCACTTCCCCCCAGGTTTCGCGGAAGAAGGTTATCAGGCGCGCGCCCGGCTCCGTCGTCTTGCAAAAGAACGAAAGGCCCGCGACCACGCCGGCGATCACCGCCAGCCAGCGGAATACGGTCAATTGTCCGGAGAGCAGATAAAAGCCCGCCCCGCCCGCCACGACGAGCAAAAACGAAACAGCGATCTTGATTTTTTCGATCATCTACGAATCAAACTCCGACGAACCAAACTCCGGCGAGACTGAAAAGAAATGGCAGGGGCAGAGGGAATCGAACCCCCAACCTTCGGTTTTGGAGACCGACGCTCTGCCAGTTGAGCTATACCCCTGCAAAAACCGCAAATACAAAAACGATAAAACCAGAGGCGTCTTTCCGCCCAGGGCCGAAAGACGCCTCGAACTTCCTTATTCGATGATTTTCGCCACCACGCCGGCGCCGACGGTGCGGCCGCCTTCGCGGATGGCGAAACGCAGGCCTTCTTCCATCGCGATCGGGGCGATCAGCTTCACCGTGATCGATACGTTGTCGCCCGGCATCACCATTTCGGTGCCTTCCGGCAGGCTGATCGCGCCGGTGACGTCCGTCGTCCGGAAGTAGAATTGCGGACGGTAGTTGGCGAAGAAGGGGGTGTGACGCCC